>JALZEC010000364.1 GCA_030862235.1 Actinomycetota bacterium
TGAAGAAGACGCAGCGCAGGTAGCTGGACCCGTCGAAGACGTCGACCTCCACGATCGTCCGGCGCTGGCGCGTGCGCCTGGCGTGGACCTTGCGCACCTTGGCCAGGACGAGGGCCTCGTCCCCCACCTTCAAGTCACGGATCGCGGCCTGGCGCGTCCTGTCGATGTAGCGCCGGGGATAGTGCGTGAGCAGGTCGAGCACCGTCCGGATGCCCATCTCGGCGAGGGCGTCCGCCTTCTTGGGCCCCACCCCGGCCAGCTGGATCACCGGGATCTGGGCGAGCTGGGCCAGCCGCCTGGGCAGGGCCTACTCCGCGCTGAACAGGTAGGCCGACAGCGGCTGGTCGCCTCGGTGGACCTCGACTGCGACCTCGGGACAGTGCTCGGCCAGCCAGTCCCTGATCCGCCCCGTTGCTTCCTTGGTGGCCGCCTCGCCCTCGACCACGGTGACCAGCTCGTGGTCGCCGTCCACGAGCCGCTCGAGGAGCTGGCAACAGGCATCGGCCAGGTCGGGGGCGATGGCAACGATGTCGTGGCCGAGCAGCCCGAGGTGCTCGCCCGCCCTCACCGGGCCCGCGGGCGTGGTCGCATCCCGCACCGCCCATGTGACCTCGCCCCATCGCACCTGGTCGGCGGCTTCCGCCATCGACTTGGCGTTGGTGTCGTGGTCGGCCTCGCGGTCGAATCCCATCATCGCCGCAAACGCCTCCGCCAGGCTGTGGGTGGGGACCACCCGCACCGGCTTGGTGGCCGCCTCCGCCGCCCGCTCGGCCACCGGGATCACGTTCTTGTTGTTGGGGAGGAGCACCACGCCGGCGCCCGTGCTCCCCTCGACCGCCTCGAGCAGCTCGCCCGTCGACGGGTTCATGGACTGTCCCCCGGCCACCACGGTCTCCACGCCGAGCGACCGAAGAATGGTGACGGCCCCGTCACCGGCGCCCACCGCGACGACCGAGGTCACCCCCGCCGGCTCCTCCGAGGCGGGGCCCTGTGCGGGTGACTCGGGGGCCTGCGCCGGTGACTCGGCTGCCCCCTCCCGGACCCACCGCTCCTCCTCGACCTGCTCGGCCAGGTCCGTCACCCGGATGCGACGCGGTCGGCCGACGTCCACCCCGGCCTCGACGGCGGCGCCGATGTCGTTGGTGTGGATGTGGCAGTTCCAGGTCCCGTCGCCACCGACGACCACGATCGAGTCCCCGATGCCTGACCACGCCTCCTTGAACGCCGGCATCGCCTCGTCCGGCGCCTCGAGCAGGAACATCACCTCGTAGCGGAGGTCGTCCTCGACCTGCTCGGTGGGGGCGGCCGCCTCCCGGACGGCTGTCCGGGGCAGTTCGCCGGTTGGTTCGGGCGACGGGACGGGTCGGTCGTCCACGACGTGGAGCAGGACGTCGAGCAGGAGCAGGAAGCCAGCGCCTCCAGCATCGACCACGCCCGCCTCCTTGAGGACGGGCAGGAGCTCGGGCGTCCGGCGCAGGGCGTCGCTCCCCGCCCCCGCAGCCGCGTCGAGCACCTGCACCAAAGTGGCTCCCGACCCCGACGCCGCCTGCTTCGCCGCCTCCGCCGCCTCCTTCACGACGGTCAGGATCGTCCCCTCCACGGGCCGCATGACCGCCTCGTAGGAGGCAACCGACGCTGCTGCGAGCGCGTCCGCCACCAGCTGGCCGTCCGCCGCTTCCGCCTGCTTCAGCTGGTCGGTCAAGCCCCGCAGGATCTGGGAGAGGATCACACCCGAGTTCCCTCTCGCCCCCATGAGCGACCCGTGGCTGATGGCCTTGCACACCGCCGCCATGGCGTCCGGCCCGTGACTGCTGGTGCTGCCCAGTTCGGCTACCACCGATTCGAGGGTCAGGGCCATGTTCGTGCCCGTGTCGCCGTCGGGGACGGGGTAGACGTTGAGCCGGTTCAGCCGCTCCTGGTGGGCGCGCAGAGCGTCGCGGTATCCGACGACGGCCGAGCAGAGGTGAGCCGGCTCCAACCGATCCAGGGGGGCCATGGGAAGCGAAAGGTTACCGGTGCGCCCTCCCGGTCGAGCGGAACAGAACCGCTGGTAGGGTGGCCGCCATGGCATCCGTGTGCGACGTGTGTGGCAAGAAGCCGTCCTTCGGGATGAGCATCAGCCACTCGCACCGGCGCACGCGCCGCCGGTGGAGCCCGAACATCCAGCGCGTCCGGGCCGTCGTCGACGGGAGCCCGAAGCGGGTCAACGTCTGCACCGGCTGCCTCAAGTCGGGCAAGATCGTCAAGGCCGTCAGCTAACAGGACCGTCCGCCGCTCACCATGGCTGCCGACAGCCTCGACGAGGCTCGCCGCGAGCTTCACGACGAGTTCGATCAGGTCCGGCGCCAACTCGACAAGATCTGGGACGCGGTCCGGGCGGTGGAGCACGCCGGCCCCGAGGATGACCTCTACGGTCTGCTCGGCCAGCTCGAGGAGCGGGTCAAAGAGGTCCGAACCGGGGGTGTGATCGGCTCAGGCGCGCACGGGCACCGTCGCGCCCTGGAGCGCTACCGGGAGCTCTCCCGCTAGCCCGGCCCCAGGCCCGTCTACCCGAGGGCGCGCCGCTCCCAACCGGGGTCCACCGGGCCCACCCCCGCCCCGAGGTCGACCCCGGCGGCGATGGCATGGGTGACGAAGGCCTTGGCCGCCACGCAGGCGTCGGCCGCCTCCATCCCCCGGGCCATCTCGGCGCAGATGGCGGCCGAGAGCACGCACCCCGTCCCGTGGGTGTGCCGGCCGGAGACCCGCTGGCCCTCGAGCCAGTCGACCCCGGCCTCGCTCACCACGACGTCCGGCGACCGCTCGCCGTCCTCCAGATGGCCCCCTTTGACCAGGGCCACCTGGGCACCCAGACCGACCAGGGCCCGCCCCGCCTCCTCCATCGCCTGGCGGCTGTCCACCGGGAACCCCACCAGGGCGGCCGCTTCGGGCAGGTTGGGGGTGACGACGGCGGCCAGAGGCACGAGTCGGTCCCGCAAACTCGCTACCGCGTCAGGCGCCAGGAGCGGGTCTCCGTGCTTGGACACGCTGACGGGGTCGACCACCAGCGGCCGGATGGCCAGCTCGACGACCGCTTGGGCCACAGCTTCGACCAGCTCCGCGGACCCGAGCATCCCGGTCTTGGCCGCGTCGACCCCGATGTCGCTCGCCACCGAGGCGATCTGGGCCCGGACCAGCTCCGGCCGGATCAGGTCGAAGGCTTGCACACCGAGCGTGTTCTGGGCGGTCACCGCTACGACGGCAGCCGCCCCCCACACGTCGTGCGCCTCGAACGTCTTGAGGTCGGCTACGACACCCGCCCCTCCCCCGGAGTCCGTCCCGGCGATGGTGAGGGCCACCGGCCGGCGCGTCACCATGCGTGCTCCCATCCGAGCAGCGGGAGTGGCTGGTCCCGAAGCCGGCGCTCGGCCGGGTCATCCGTACACCGCCCGACCCGCAGCGGCACCCGCAGGGCTGCCGCCCGAAACGCCTCCTCCACACCGGCAGGGTCGGGCGCGGCGAGCAGCAGCTCGTAGTCCTCCCCGCCGCCCAGTCCCGCCGCCTCGGCGTCCTGCACCATCCGCGAGACCCCGAGCGCGACGGGAACGTGGTCGATGACGACCCCGACGCCAGAAGCGTCGGCGATGTGGCAGACGTCCGAAGCCAGCCCATCCGACAGGTCGATCATCGCCGTGACCCCGGCCCGGCGGGCCACCGCTCCCTCCGCCAGCCGGGGGCGGGGGCGCCGGTGGGCGAGCACGAGGTCGGGGGCCTCCTTGGCC
>JALZEC010000385.1 GCA_030862235.1 Actinomycetota bacterium
TGGTCGACCCTGTTGTTCGGTGCGGCTCCTTTCGTGAGGACAGAGCGCACAGGGCAAATCACGTGTGTCCTTGAGTCAGTTGTCTCGTCGGCCTCCCGGACAGCGGCGTTGAAGGCGACCGCCAGTTCGAGAGAGGGACGCCTCAATGGTCGTGGAGGTAGCCGAGCAGGTCGCGGTACTCCCGCAGCCGCTCCTCGAGCCAGGCGCGCTCCTCGTCGTCGAGTTCGACGTCCTCCTCGGCGACGGACCGCTCGACCTGGCTCACGCGCTCAGGATACGGCCCTCCAAGGCCATCTGCCGCGCCGAGCAGAACGCTAAGCGGTCTGACCGGAGCACTCGTAGCCTCGTCCCCTCGGAAGATGGCCGGGGCACCCGGTGCTCCCGCCCCGGGCCCCGGCTTCGAAAGGAGGGGCCCGAATGGACAGTCCAACCGCCACCACGACCCTCGAGCGCGTCGTTCCCCTGTTCAGCCCGTCCGAGCAGCTGGCCCTGGCCGGCTTCCTCGCCGGGCAAGGGACAGTTCAGCCCGGCCGCGGCATTGAGACGCCGACGCGGCACCTCTCGACCTACAGCGGCAAGCCCAGGCGTGCTTAGCGCCGGCTGCGACGCGTTGATCTGTGGGCTCCCTGGTGCTGGGACGAGCCGAGGCGCTCGATAGGTAGCCGCTCGCGCCAGGTCGGCAATCGTCACCGAGGCCGCCCTGTCAAGGGAGGTGCGCCTCGGATTCGAGGGCCGCCGTGGCTCGCTCGAGCTCCGCTTCGATGTCCTTCAGTCGCTCTCGCACCTCCTCGATGTCCGAACCGCGGCTGGCGGCCTCGAGGGCCGCACAGGCGGACGCGAGTGCTCCAGCCCCCATGACTGCCGAGCTGCCGCGTTGCGTGTGCGCAACCCGCAACAAACGTGCGAAGTCTCCATTCTGCGCGGCGTCGCGCAGTTCCGCGACCCGGGTTGCGCTCTCTCGTGCAAACGTCTCGACCAGCTTGGTGAACAAATCAGCCCCATCGTCGCCGGGCCCGAGGTCTCGTAGCTGCTCCAAAAGGGAGAGGTCGAGGACCTCCTCAGCTGGAGCCGGCGTCTCGCTCTGAGAAGGTCCAGGACTTCCTCCGCGGATCCAGTGTTCAAGGGCAGTCTCGATGCTCTCGATTCGCACGGGTTTCGGGATGTAGTCATCCATGCCGGCTGCCATGCAGCGTTGCCGGTCGGCCTCCGTCGCCGAGGCGGTCATTGCGATGATGGGTATGTGGCGATCGCCGCCCTCGCGGCGACGGATCTCTCTGGTCGCCTCGAAGCCGTCCATCTCTGGCATCTGGCAGTCCATGAGCACGGCCGCGTAGCGCTGCCCTGACACTGCCGCGACGGCCTCCCGCCCGTTGGCCGCCACGTCGGTCTCGTAGCCGAGCTTGGTGAGGGTTCCGATGGCCACCATCTGGTTGATCTCGTTGTCCTCCACGACCAGCACGCGCCCACGCTGTCCCGCCGACTCCCGACGGCGCTCCCGTCGGACCAAGGAGGACGTTCGGGCCGTAGGGGCCAGCGCCTGGAGGAGCGCGTCGTACAGCTCGGACTGGCGGATGGGCTTTATGAGCGACTCTTGGATCCCTACGTCGGCTCGTCGGGACGCACCGACCATTCCCGCAGAGCTGAGGAGGATGATGGGTAAGCCTGCGGTCGTCGGTTCGGCCCTTATCGCCTCTGCCACGCCGAGCCCGTCGATGTCAGGCATGTTCATGTCCACAATGGCCACGCCGTACGGTTGACCCATCGCCGCGGCCGTCCGAAGCAGTTCGAGTGCTTGCTGCGGATCTTGTTCCGTGTCGGGCCGCATTCCCCAGCCCGTGAGTTGCTGACTCAGGATCAGACAGTTTGTGGCGTTGTCGTCGACCACCAGCGCCCGCACGCCTCGAAGCGAGGGTGGAGGCACGGGGGCGGGGGAGGCTTCAGACTGTCGGGGGAGTCGGACACTGAACCAGAAGGTGCTGCCCCGGTCGAGCTCGCTCTCCACACCGACCTCGCCGCCCATCAGATCGACGAGGCGCTTGACCAGAGCCAGCCCAAGTCCCGTGCCTCCATACCGACGCGTCGTGGAGGTGTCCGCCTGGGAGAAGGAGACGAAGAGCCGGTCGTAGGACGCGGCGTCAATACCGATGCCCGTATCGATCACGTCGAACCGGACAACAACGCTCGTGTCGTCAACCTGCAGTGGTCGAGCCTGCACCACCACCTCGCCCTGCTCCGTGAACTTCACCGCATTGCCCACGAGGTTGACGAGGATCTGGCGTAGGCGCACGGGATCTCCCCGCACCGCCGTGGGCAGGTTCGGATAACACCAGGCTGCCAGCTCGATGCCCTTCGCTGCTGCGGGACCGGCGAGCAGACCCACCGACTCTTCGACCAGCTCGCGCAGATCGAGGTCCACCTGTTCCAGCTCGATCTTCCCGGCCTCGATCTTCGAGAAGTCGAGGATGCCGTTGATGATGCTCAGAAGCCCCTCGCCGGCGGACCGAACGCCCTCGGTGTACTTGCGCTGTGTGTCGTCCTGAGTGGTATCGAGGAGAAGGCCGGTGAGTCCGATGACCGCGTTCATCGGGGTCCGGATCTCGTGGCTCATATTCGCCAGGAACTCCGACTTCATCCGCGACGCCTCGACGGCCTGGTCGCGGGCGGAAGCAAGTGCTTCCTCGGTTGCCTTCTGCTGACTCATGTCCCGAACGAACGCATTGAACGAGCGGCTCGTCTCGGAGGTGACCTCCCACAAGGCGACCTCGACAGGGAACCGGTCGCCGTTTCGATGGAGGGCGTCGACCTGTAAACGGTCCGACACCGCCCTCCCTTCCCCGGTCGCGAGATAGTGACGCAAGCCTCGTCGGTGCGCCACGCGCAGCTCCTCCGGGATGATCACACGCGCCAGTTCCTGGCCGATCACCTCCTCGCGGGACCAGCCGAACATCGCCTCGGCGCTCCGGTTCCAGTCGGCAATCAAGCCGTGCTCGTCCATCTCGACGAAGGCGTCGCTGGCCGTCTCCACGATCGTCCGGTTGCGCTCGTTGCTCGCGTGGAGCTTCTCGATCGCCCCGATCTTCTCGACCACCAAGCCGAGCTGTTTCCCCACTTGCGTGATGACCTCGAGGAGCTGCTCGTCGACGGGTTCCAAGCGGGTGGAGAAGAACTCGAGGACGGCAGTGGCCCGTTGGCCAACCGACAAGGGGAACGCGAAGGCGGAAATGATGCCCGATCGGCTCGCCGCGTCCCGCCTTGTGAAGTTGGCGTCAGCCGACACATCGGGCACCCACGCTGGCGCCATGGAGGTCACCACACCACCAGAAAGTCCGACGCCTGGTGGAAGCGACGTTGCCTCGGTCGCCTGGCGGAAAGAGTCGAACCGCTGCGGCTCATCCAGGTGCCAGATCCCCGTGGACGTCAAGGGGTCTCCGCGCTCTTTCGAGAAGAAGGCGTGACCGATGGGCCAGCCGGTGAACGTACAGATCTGGTCGATGGCGACCTGGATCGCCCCGTTCACGGTGGTGGCCTCGTTCGCCGCAACCGCGACCGTCTGGAGCAGTCCTCGCAGCAGCACGGCTTCCTTGGCCAGCGCTTCGTGCAGCCGTTTCTGTTCGGTGATGTCGTGGCCGGTGCCGCGCATCCTGGTTGGCCTCCCGGCTTCCGCCGCGATCGCCTCCCCCCGGCCGTGCATCCAGCGCACTTCACCGCTGGGCGTCGTGAAGCGGAAGTCGATGGCGAAGTCGCGACAGCCGTCGAGGGCTTCCTCGAGCGAGCGCTCGACGCTGGGACGGTCCTCGGGGTACACCCGCCCGATGAAGGACTCAAGCGTCGGCGTTTCCGCGCCCGGCTCCATGCCGAAGAGCCGGTACAGCTCGTCGGACCAGTCGATGCTCCCTGTGCCGACGTCCCATTCCCAGCTTCCGACGTGGGCGAGGTGCTGAGCCTCGGCCAGCTGCTGCTCACGAAGGGCCGTTGTCGCGTGGAGCCTCTCATTGAGGCGCCAGGAGAGGACTCCGGCCATGCTCATGGCGAGGATGAAGCCTCCGTGGACGGCTGCCCACTTCCACGGGCCGTTGACAGCTGCAGCGTGGTTGTACACGTCGTGCGGAAATAGGGTGCCGATCACGCCGTGATGCAGGACGACGTATCCGATGGCGACGAGGAACGGCCACCACTCCTGGTACAGAACGACCACTCCTACCATCACGAAGAAGTGGAAGTGCGTCTCGATGACGCCACCCGAGAGGTGGACGAGCACGCCCGAGGAAGTCATGAGCCCGATCGACGTCACCACGGTGCTCAGGCTCCGACGGCGGCGCACATAGGTGGCCATGGCCGCGGCCATGGCGATAGGGAGGACCTCGACCGCCAAGTGAGAAGCGCTGTAACCAAGCCCGATGCCGAACAGCATCAGCCCGGGTACGTGCAGCCAGAGCAACGAAATGATCAGGAGGTGCCGCGTCCTCCAGGCCTTCTCCGGGAGCTTGCCGCCTTCCGGCAGTGATCTGCGAACGGCGCGAAGCACCCGCACAACCGAGGCGGCACCACCGGTCAGAGAGGGGGCCTTTCCCGTAGTTGCAGTCATCGTCCCTCCGAATCCGTTCGTGACACGAATGGAGCACGGCGGCCCGCGCGCACGAGGGTGTGCCGGCTCCGGACAATTTAGCAATTTCGACTGGTTTGTCTGGTTCGACCAGTGTTAGCATCGCGTCGTCACTATGGTGAAGTGCAGGGTCGGGCCGGTACCGCGGAAGGCACTGCCTCGTCACTCCCCTCCGGCGGAGCGAGTGCCGCAGCCCGGCGCCCTGAGTCAGAACCGGCCAGCGCAGGCCGTGAGAACACGAAGCGGAGGGATTGACATGGGCCGAGTTCTTGTCGTTGACGATGATGAAACCCTGCGGGTCCTCCTCCGTGCCCACCTCAAGCAGACGGGCCATCGCGTTCTCCTCGCAGCGTCGGCGGAGGAGGCGATCTCCACCGTCGAGGAACATGGCCCCCCCGACGTCGCCGTCCTCGACGTCACTCTCCCCGACAGCCACGGATTCGAGCTGGCACAGGAGCTGAGAGCGGCCGCGGGCGTCGAACAACTCCCGATCATCTTCCTCAGCGCCAACGTCGATGACATGCATATCGAGCAGGGGCGTGAACTGGGAGCGGTGTACCTGACCAAGCCGTACATCCGCACGGCCCTGTGCAACGCGGTCGACAAGGCGCTCGCCCAAGCGGACGGCTGGTAGAACCGACGTCGGCTGCGAACGCCACCCGTCAACGCTCCTGTTCCACTGGGCGCCTCGAGCCCCACACTGGATCTCTTCGAGACAAACTGAAGCCCCGGGTTCAGGAGGCCCCTAACCTCCGGACGATGCTCATCCGATACCTACCATCAGGACGGACAGGCGAAGGACGGATTGGCGGAAGGACGCTCATGCAGGGCTCCCCGTCGTGAACGCGTGTCGGGAAGACGCCAGTGGGCAGACTGGGCTAGCTCGTCAGCAACCGCAGATCTCGCTCGGCGGGATGTTCCCTTTGCGGCCGAGGTCCTTCGAGAAGAGCACGACTCGCTCGAACCCGGTGTATCCGAGCTCCTCCCAGAACTTCCGCGCCGGGGCGTTGTCCGTGATTGTGAGCAGGCGGATGCGGTCGACGCCCATCTCGAGGAAGCGCCGTTCGAGTTCCATCACCAGAGCGCGACCGACGCCGCGGCGCCGGTGGTCAGAAGCAACTGCCAGACGGAAGATCCAGCCGCGTCGCCCGTCGTAGCTGCCGATGACCACTCCGAGCATCGCGGGCGGAAAGGAATCGTCCTCCGCGACGAGGACGAGCTGGGGATCTCGTTCCAGTTTGCGT
>JALZEC010000388.1 GCA_030862235.1 Actinomycetota bacterium
CGCGGGCGATGACCTTCACCGACACCTTCGGCCGGACCGTGACCGACCTGCGCGTCTCCCTCACCGACCGCTGCAACTTCCGCTGCACCTACTGCATGCCGGCCGAGGGGCTCCCCTGGCTGTCCCGTGGAGAGCTGTTGACGGTGGACGAGCTCGAGCGTCTGGTTCGTCTCTTCGTGGCCCGTGGCGTACGGGAGATCAAGCTCACCGGGGGCGAGCCCACGGTCAGGGCCGAGCTGGTCGAGATCGTCAGTCGCCTCCGGCGCATCCACGAGGACCTCGACCTCTCCCTGACCACCAACGGCCTACGGCTCGACCTGCTCGCCCAGCCACTCCGCGATGCCGGTCTCGACCGCGTCAACATCTCGTGCGACTCGCTCCTCCGCCACCGGTTCTTTGCCATCGCTCGGCGGGATGCACTGGACCGCGTGCGCGCCGGCATGCGGGCGGCCGCCGAAGCTGGCTTCTCACCCGTCAAGCTGAACTGTGTGGTCATGGCCGGCACCAACGATGACGAGGTGGTCGACTTCGCCCGCCTGGCCCGTGACACCGGCTATGACGTGCGCTTCATCGAGTACATGCCGCTGGACGCCGACCACGCCTGGGAACGAGCCAAGGTCGTGCCGTCCCGGGTCATCCGGGAGACGATCGCCTCCGCCTTCCCGCTGGTCCCCCGGGCCCATGGTCCGGAACCGGCCACGACGTACGACTTCGCCGATGGCGCACCGGGATCGGTCGGCTTCATCTCGTCGGTGACCGAGCCGTTCTGCAGCACCTGCAACCGGGTTCGCATCACCGCCGAGGGCCGTCTTCGGGTCTGCCTGTTCTCCCTGGACGAGACGGACCTGCGCGATCCCATGCGGGGCGGCGCGTCAGACGCCGAGCTCGAGGAGCTCGTCGCCGATGCGGTTTGGGGCAAGTGGGCCGGTCACCGGATCAACCATCCCGATTTCGTCCAGCCGGCCAGGACGATGTCGGCCATCGGCGGCTAGCCGTTCGTCCCGCTCACACCAGACCCATCCGCTCGAGCGGGAAGGGCGATTGGACGAGTGGGCGCACGGCCAGGCGGACGAGCAGCAGGGCGTTGTCGTCGCCCGCCGACCGGTTCAGGTTGAGGGCGTCGCACCGACGACAGCGGTGGATGACCAGCCACTCCCCATCCCCACGCACGGCGATGGCGATCGGCTCCATCAGAGCATGGCAGTGAGCGGCGCGGTCGCCCGGCTTCTGGTCGTCGACGTGACGGCTCCACAGACAGTTTGGGCAGTGGTTCCGGTGAGACGTGCCTGGGGCGTCGACGGGAACGTCGAGGCCGCAGTGCCCACAGCGGAAGGAGCTCAGGGCGCGCCCGCGGTCGCGGTGGCGCGATGACGAAGACAAGGGAGGACCTCCAGATGACGATGCCGTACGGGGACCGGCGTCGCGCCCGGAGAAACCCGTAGCCTGCGGTATCAGGAGCCGCGGGAGCGGTGGGCGCAGGGGCGCGACGCGACGACCTCCGTGGGCACGGTCATCGGTCACCTCCTCCTGCGGTCGCGCTGCCGCCGAGGCAGCGGCACGAGGGAAGCACGCGAGGTCAGTCGACGGCAACCGATTTTCGAGGCTCCTCGAAGCCTGCGGGAAAGGTCAGGCGAGCACGACCACGCTGTCCGGGCCCAGCCGAGCCGTCGTCGCCGCGACGTCGATCTCCCCCCAACTGAGGGCCACCTCTCTCGGCCCTCCATCGCCCAGAGGGACGTCGACCGGCACCTCGCCGGTGTTGAAGGCGACGACGACGCGGCCTCGGTCCAACACCAGCCAGTGCTCATCCTCCTCGGCGTGGACCTCCACGCTCTCGAACCCGCCTGCGTCCAGCCGGTGCTGCCGGCGCAGCGCCATCAGCCGCCGGTACCACTCGAGGACGCTGGCGTGCGACTCCTGCTCGATCTCCGCCCAGTTGAGGACCGAGCGGCGGAACGTCTCCGGGTCCTGGGGATCGGGCACGTCCTCTGGCTTCCAGCCGAACGCGGCGAACTCACGGCGGCGGCCCTCGCTCACGGCCTTGCCCAGCTGCGGGTCCTCATGGTCGGTGAAGTACTGGAACGGGGTGCTGGCCGCCCACTCTTCACCCTGGAAGAGCAGGGGAACGAACGGGGCGCACAGGACGAGGGCAGCGGCCATGCGCGCCCGGGCCGGGCCGACGAGCGTGCTAAGCCGCTCGCCCCCGGCCCGGTTTCCCACCTGGTCGTGAGTCTGGGAGTAACCGAGGAAGCGTGACGGGGGCAGGCCCGCGGGAGAGCGGCCATGGCGGCGGCGGCGGTGGGCGGAGTAGGCGCCGTCGTACACGAAGGCGTGGCGGAGAGCCTTGGCCAGGTGGCTCACCGACCCGAAATCGGCGTAGTAGCCGGTGCGCTCACCCGTGAGCAGGGCGTGGATGGCGTGATGGAAGTCGTCGCTCCACTGAGCGTCGATCCCGTAGCCGCCCAGGTCGCGGTCTCGGATCACCCGGGGGTCGTTCAGGTCGCTCTCGGCGACCAGGACCAGCGGGCGGCCCAGCTCGTCCTCCAGCTCGTCCACCCGGACGGCCAGCTCCTCGAGCAGGTGGAGGGCCGAGGTGTCGAGGATGGCGTGGATGGCGTCGAGGCGGAGCCCGTCAACGTGGTAGTGGCGCAGCCAGTGGAGGGCGTTCTCCACGAAGAAGGCCCGCACCTCGTCGCTGTAGGCGTCGTCCAGGTTGACGGCCGACCCCCACGGTGTGGCGTAGCGCTCGGTGAAGTAGGGACCGTACTGGCCCAGGTAGTTCCCACTCGGCCCGAGGTGGTTGTAGACCACGTCGAGCAGGACAGCCAGACCCCGGCCGTGGCAGGCGTCGACAAGAGCCTTGAACCCGTCGGGGCCGCCGTAGGCGG
>JALZEC010000389.1 GCA_030862235.1 Actinomycetota bacterium
GGGTGGCGGCCTCTTCGATGGCTGCAACCAATCGCTCGAGGTCGTACGTCCATCGGGAACTCGTCATCTGCAGCGCCTGCCGGCGGAGCAGGGGGCGGAGCGACTCAGGGAGATCGCTCTCCTGCGGCATCTTCGCGTCCTGGAAGAGCACAGGGATGACCCGTGTCCCACTGGCCAGTGCGACCTCCAGCTCGAGCCGCACCCAATCCTTGGGATCGTCCAGGCGGCGACGACCTTCGGCGTCGGTGACCGACAGCCAGGATCTGCCGATCACGGCCAGCACCACGTCGCACGAGGTGATCGCCTGCTCGATTGCCTGGTCGAACTCTCGTCCCGCCTGAATGGTCGAGACGTCCAGGAATACGTGCTGGCTTCCAAACCGGCGGGAGAGCGCGTCATACAGGCGCCCGGCATGGCCTTCCGACTCCTCTCGCCGGTAGCTGATGAAGACCTTCGGGGGCTGCGGGACGTCGCCTCGATCCGCCATCTTTTCTCGCTCGTAGCCGGGAGAAGAAGGCTATTCTCGGACCGAGCTCCCGAGTGGTATCACCGGACACCCTCGATCGCTCCATTTGACATGGACGCAACACGGCGGAGACTACGAGGGGCTGTCCTGGGGCTGGTGCTGCTTTGCTGTGCCGGCGCGTGCGGCGGGGGCTCGAACGGCGACGTCATCAACGCCACCGACCCGATCTCAGCGGAGCAGACGGCAACCACTCTGGTTCCGTCGTCGGTCGCCACGTCGGTGACGACACGTCCGACGACCACGACGACCAGGTTCACGCCCGTCACGGAGAGCTCCGTGCCGAGAACGACCCGGACGACGGAGCCGTCGGACTGAGCCGCGAGGGCACCGGATGGGGGGCACCCGACAAGGAGGCCAGAGGGGAAGTCGGATCCTGCCGCTGCTCGTCGTGGGGGCCTTGGTCGCGATCGCGCCCGCCCTCGTCACCGACGCCCTCTGGCGCTTCGCCGGTGCATCCCGGGAACGAGGCGTGACCGACGCCCTCTCTTCCCTGCCCGCCGGAGGGCCATGGCCGCGCAACGTCCTCGTCGTCGGAACGGACAGCCGCGAGCGCTACCGGCGCGAGGCGGGAGACCGCTTCGGGCCGGCAGACACCCTGCAGGGCGAGCGGGCGGACGTGGTGATGCTCGTACGGATCGACCGTGAGGGGGACCCGGCGAGGGTCCTGAATATCCCCCGAGACCTGTTGGTAGAGGTCGGCGGGTACGGTCGCCAACGCTTGAGCACGGCGCTCGAGTATGGCGGACCGGCCCTCCTCGTCCGCACGGTCCGGGCAGTGACGGGGCTTCCCGTCCACCACTACCTGGACATCGACTTCCTGGGGTTCGCCGAGCTCGTCGACCTCGTGGGCGGCGTGGAGGTCGAGGTCGAAGTTCCCGTGCGGGACGCCTACTCCGGGCTGGACCTGGGCGCGGGCCGCCAGCGGATCGACGGCTGGATGGCCCTGGCCATGGTGCGGGCCAGGAACACCGAGGAACGGCGAAGCGGGGAGTGGCGTGCGGTGGAGGACGGAGACCGAGGCCGCTTGGCCCGACAACAGCACGTGATCCGCGCCCTCTCGAGGGAGGCTCGCACCCACGGTCTTTCTCCGGGAAGGGATGTGGCCGCCATCCGTCGCGTGGGCGCTCACGTGCGGCTCGACTCACGGCTCCTCCTCCCGGACGCGCTCGTCCTGTTCCGGGCTCTGGCTGGGGCCCCTCCCGCGCAGTTCGACATCCTGCCCACCTCGCCCGCCCTTTCCGAACAAGAGCGGACCTCCCCCTTCCCGCCCCACCACGTGGGCACGCTCAACTACCTGCAGCTCACCGAACCGGCTGCTCGGCAAGCGCTGGAGGGGTTCGCGCGATGACGTCGTTTGCCAGTGCTGAGAAGACCTACGACCTCTTCGTGTCGTATGCCGACGACGACCGGGAGTGGGTCGAGGGGTACCTCCTCGACGCCCTCTGCCAGGCCGAGGTCGTGTGCCAGCACGAGGCGGCCTTCGCCTTGGGTGCACCCCGTCTGCTCGAGTTCGAACGAGCGGTGCAGCAGAGCAAGCGCACATTGCTCGTCCTCTCCCCTGCCTACTTCGCCAGCAACGTCACGAACTTCGTGGACGTTCTGGCCCAGGCGTATGGACAGGAATCCGGCACCTGGCCCGTGATCCCGGTCATCCTCGAGCGCGTCGAGCTCCCGCCCCGGTTGAAGTTCGTCGAGGCACTCGATCTCTCCGACCCCGAGTCGTGGGAGCGTGCCATCGAGCGCCTGTGCGCCGAGGTTCAGCGCCCGGCGCCTGGCAAGGTCGCTCCACCCCCGTGCCCCTATCCGGGCATGACGCCCTTCTCCGAGGAATCGAGCGACCTGTTCTTCGGGAGGGAGGAGGAGATCGAGCAGATCCTGCAGCGGCTTCGCCTCGAGCGGTTCATGACCGTGATCGGGCCGTCGGGGAGCGGCAAGTCCTCCTTGGTCGCCGCCGGCCTCGTGCCGGCACTGCGCGAGAGCCGGTTGTTCGGACCCGGAGAGTGGGTCGTCCGCCGGATACGACCGGGAGACCGTCCCCGGGCGGCCTTGAAGGTCGCCCTTGACAGCGACGCCGAGGATCCCGTGGTCGCCCTCACCACCCTGCTCTCGTCGTCACCGGACGGTTCTCGCCTCCTGCTGATCGTCGACCAGCTCGAGGAGCTGTTCACGGTGGCAGCCGAAGGCAGCGAGGAGTTCCAGGAGTGCCTCAATCGCTTGGCCGAGGCGCCCCACTGCTACGTCGTGGCGACGCTGCGCGCCGACTTCTACCCGGAGCTCATGACCTCCCGGCTCTGGCCCTTGGTCTCCGCCCACCGGTTCGAGGTCCTTCCCCTCGAGGATGAACAGCTGCGAGAGGCGATCGTGAGACCCGCCGAAGAGGTGGGCGTCTACATCGAGGGACCGCTCGTCGAGCGGCTGCTCGCCGATGCCGCAGGCGAACCCGGGCTCCTGCCGCTCGTGCAGGAGACGATGGTCTGCTTGTGGGAAAAGCTCGAACGTCGACTCCTCCCCCTGCGCGCCTACGAAGCCCTCGTCCTTCCCCACAAGGCGTACGCCGAAATGCGAGGCCTTCACGTTGCCCTGGCCCGGCAAGCCGACGCCACCCTGTCCCAGCTCTCCCCGTCTCGGCAGGCGCTGGCCCGCCGGATCTTCCTCCGCCTCGTGCAGTTCGGTGAAGGACGGAGCGACGTGCGCCGCCAGCAGCGCGAGTCCGCGCTGCGTACGGCGGGGGACGACGCCGGCGAGTTCGACGCCGTCCTGGAACACCTGGCCTCGCGGCGCCTCGTCACGCTCACCGGCGACGACGAGTCGGGGGGTGGCGAACGGCGCGTCGACCTCGCCCACGAGACGCTGATCCTGGGCTGGCCCACCTTCCGTACATGGCTCGACGAGCGCCGAGAGGGCGAACAGACCCGGCGCCGTCTGGCGGCCAAGGCCTCGGAGTGGGTTCGCCTCGGCCATGGGGACGGCGGCCTGCTCGATCAGGTCGAGCTGCTGGAGGCGGAGCGGTGGCTGGAGGCGCCGGACACCAAGGAGCTGGGCATCGACGGCGAGATCCTGGAGTTGATTGCCGTGAGCCGGCGCACGCTCGAGGCGGCCGAGCGGGAGCGCGAGGCGGCCCGGCAGCGGGAGCTCGAGCAGGCGAGGGCGTTGGCCGCCGAACAGCAACGCCGCGCCGAGGTTGAACGCCAGCGGGCGGATGAGCAGGCACGGGCCAGGCGTGCCCTCAGCCGGCGGGCTCGCGCCCTCGCCGTCCTGACCTGTGTGATGGTGGCTGCGGCGGCGTTTGCCACGGTGCAACAGCGCCGCGCCGATCGCGCTGCCCGCGTCGCTGGCTCACGGGCCCTGGCCGCACAGGCCCGCCTCCTGGCCGATGAGCGTCTCGACCTGGCCCTGCTCCTCGCCCGGGAGGCCTACAAGCTGAACCCGACGGTAGAAGCCCGCGGCAGTGTGTTCGCGGCGCTGGAGCGCCATCCTCGCCTGACCACATTCCTTCACGGCCACACCGACCGCGCCGGGCCCGCCGTCTTCAGCCCTGATGGCAGCCTCGTCGCATCCGGTGGCGACGATGACCGCGTCATCCTGTGGAAGGCGTCCACGGGTGAGCAGGTGGGGCAGCCACTGGTCGGTCACACGGACGACGTTCGGGCGGTGGCGTTCACCCCGGACGGCCGCCTTCTGGTGACCGGCGGCCACGACCGGACAGTCAGGCTCTGGGACGCGGCCCGCGGCGTCGGCCTCGGCCCACCTCTGGCCGCCCACACCGATCGGGTTCGCGCTCTCGCCGTCTCCCCCGACGGTGCCACTCTCGCCTCCGGGGGCGTCGACCGCACCATCCTGCTCTGGGACCTCGCCTCGAGAGAGGTGCGGGCCCGCCTGTCCCAGGAATCGGAGGTGAACAGCCTCGCCTTCAGCCCCGACGGCCGGCAGTTGGTGGCAGGCAGCGACGACGGCCGCGTCGTTCTTTGGGACGTTGCCGGACGGCACGCGTCCCTCGTCCTGTCCGGCCACACCGACCTCGTGCGAACCGTCGCCTTCAGCCCGGACGGGCGGACAGTGGCGTCGGCCGGGAACGATCGGAGGATCCTGCTGTGGGACGCGGCCGCCGGGACGACGGTCGGGGAGCTCACGGGCCATGTGGAGCGCGTCTTCAGCCTGGCTTTCCGTCCCGATGGGCAGGTGCTTGCCTCCGGCGGCCGGGACCGCACGGTGATCCTCTGGGACGTGGTTCGCCGCCAACCCCTCGGCCAGCCTTTGACCGGTCACTCGGATTCTGTCCGGAGCGTGGACTTTGCCCGTGACGGGAGCCTGGTCACCGCCAGCGACGACCGATCCGTCGCCCTTTGGCGCCTTGACGTGCGCCATCGCCTCGGCCAGCCGTTGTCCGTCGAGAGCGCGGCGGTGACGGGCTTGAGCGTGTCCGAGGACGGGCGGCGTGCGGCGACGGCGTCGGCGGCGACGGTCCGCCTCTGGAACCTGGACAGCGGGCGCGTCGAACACGACCTCGAGGCGGGCGAGCCCGTAGCTGCCGTCGCGGTGAGCGGGGATGGGAACCGGGTGGCAGCGGGAACCCTGAGCGGCGGCGTGACCGTATGGGACGTCGCGTCAGGGTCGCGCCTCTTGGCCGTGGCCGGCGACGGGAACGGAGCCACGCTCACCGTCGCCCTCGACTGGCAGGGACAGATCCTGGCCGCCGGAGGGCAGGGCGGAGCCATTCGCCGGTGGGACCTCGCCTCGGGCCGCCCTGTAGGCGAGACGATCAAGGGCCCGGCCGATTGGTTGAGCGTCGCGCTCACATCCGACGGCCGCCAGCTGGCGGCGGGGGCGCTCGACGGGCGGCTCTGGTTCTGGAAGGACGCCCGTGCTGCGGACCTCGCTCCGCTCGGCCGTGTGCTGAGCTGCCCCGCCGGCACACAAGAACTGCTCTGCGGTCGGCCGGTTCAGGCCGTTGCCTTCAGTCCCGACGGCTCCCGGCTGGTCTCCGGCTCCTCCGATGCGTCGGTCTCCCTGTGGGACCCGTCACGCTCACGCCCCGACGGCAGACCGCTACGCCAGATGAACGGTCACACTCGTCCCGTCCGAACAGTGGCCTTCAGTCACGACGGTCGCACGGTGGCCTCAGCCGGGGATGACCGATCCATCATCCTGTGGGACGCGTCGACAGGCCAGCGCCTGGGTGACGCGCTCCCTGGCCATGACGACTCGGTCGCTGCCGTCGGCTTCGGAGCAGGCGACCGAAGCCTGGTATCGGGGAGCGATGACCGGAGCGTCCTCGTGTGGAACGTCGATGTCTCGTCCTGGCTGGATCTCGCGTGCCGGGTGGCGAACCGGAATTTGTCCTCCGACGAGTGGAGCGTCTTCGTCGGGCGTGGAGATCAGCGGCCCACCTGTCCCAGCTCGGGATGACCGGCTGGCGGCCGCTCCTTGCCGCCGTGCTGGCGATGACGGTCGTCCAGGTCGGTGCCTGCGGAGAAAAAGGTGCGGTTCCCCGAATCGAACGGGATTTGCCATATCACGACGGGGTCTCGGCGGACGTCCACGTGCCGGCCGCGGGAGGGGCGGTGCCGGTCATCGTGACCCTCCATGGATGCTGCGGCGGCAAGCACGATCTGACCGCGCTGGCTAACCGCCTGGCTACCGAGGGAGCGGTTGTGTTCAACGCCTCGTGGCGGAGTGACACGGGAGCGAACGGCTATCCCGAGGCGTACGAACGGGCCGCCTGTGCCGTCCGGTTCGCCCGGGCCCAAGCCCCTCGCTACGGCGGCGACCCCCTGAAGGTAACCGTGGTGGGCTGGTCCGACGGGGCGCTCTTGGCTGCCGTAGTAGCGAACGCCGGTCAAGACTTCTCGGGAGGCTGTCGAGCCGCCTCCGCGCAGAGCGATGCGGATGCGGTAGTGACCCTCGGCGGCTTTCTGGGCTGGCCTGTTCCCGAGGGCGGGTTGATCGATCCGCTTCTCGTCAACCAACGAACAACCGAGTTCTTCAGTGGGAGCCCGGAGGAGGCGGCGCACGCCTGGACCGCCGGCAACCCCTACGTCCACCTCGGACGGCGCCCGCACGTCGAGATCCGTCTGGTGGTGGCAGAGCAGGACGCACTGCTGGAGGACAACCGGCGCTTCGCCGAGGCGGCTCGCCAGGCCGGACACCCGGTGTCGCTGATCGTCACGCCCGCTGGAGGACACCAGACGATCGTCGCCCCCCGCACGCCCGAGGGAGCGACCGCGGTGCAGGAGATCCTGGGGGCTGCCCGCCGCCGCACCTGATCGGGAGCTTTTCAGGCTCCCTCACCCGGTGCATGGCCGTCGCCGCCTGGCGCGCCAGCCACGACGGGTCCGCGCGCCCGGCCGCCCACATTGAGGAGGGCGATACCGGCGATCGTGAGTCCGCCGCCTATCACCAGGCGGAAGGAGAACTCCTCGTCGAGGAACAGAACACCGACGGTAACGGCCACGATCGGGATGAGATAGGTGACGAGCGAAGCGCGGGTCGGCCCCACATCGGCGATCAGGCGGTAGCTCAGGACGTAGGCCACGCCTGTGCCCAGCGCGCCGAGCAGGACGATGGCGGTGACGCGCGTGGGCGTTGGGTGGATTCCTTGGCGCACGCTGGTGAACAGGGCGAAAGGGGCGAGCAGCACGGTCGCCGTCACTAACTGGCCGGCGGCGGCGACGATGGGCGGGATGGTGGTGAGGTGGCGGCGGGTGTAGGCGAACGCCAGCCCGTATCCGGCGCCGGCCACCACCGCGGCGAGCTCGCCACCGAGGGCGGACCCGGTCAGGTCCTCAACTCCGAGGCCAACGGCCACGGCCACGCCCACGAAGCCCAGGGCCAAACCGGCCACCTGGCCAGCACGCAGGCGGTCACCCAGGAGGAGCCGGGCGAAGAGGGCGGCGAAGAGTGGCGTCGAGGCGTTTAGCACGGCCGACAGGGCCGAGGAGATGTGCTGCTCGCCCCACGCCAACAGGGTGAACGGCAGGGCGCTGCCGGCCAGGGCCACCACCACGAAGTGGCGCCACCACTCCCGTCCCGCCGGCAGGCGTAACCCCCTTGCGCGCAAGAAGCCGAGGACGACCGCCGCACCCAGGGCGACCCGCAGCGCAGCCACCGTGGAGGGCGTGAAACCGGCGACCGCAACCTTGATGAAGAGGAACGACCATCCCCAGATGCCGGCAAGCAGCACCAGGCGCTTCAACGGCCTCCTTCCGTTCTCTTCTCCAGAGAACGTCTTCGGTCGATTGTCCAGCGGGACACGACCGGGCGAGGTTAGTCCTGGCCACTTCACCCCCCTCTCGTCTGCTCCCGCCCGAAGTCATCTGTGACCCCGTGTCGCGCTGGCTTTGCTCGGGTAGGGATTCCGGAATGGCATCGACGGTGATCTCACCCGCAGACCACCGTTGCGAGGTGGTCCGTCGCCTTGCCTACCGGCGACTGGAGCCAGCAGTGGAACGTCTTCGACTCGCAACCGAAGCGGATTTCGACGACGTCGTCCACGACCTCCGCAAACGGTGCAAAAGGGTTCGCTCCCTGCTCCGCCTCGTTCGGGAGAGCCTGGGCGAGGACGTGTACAAATCAGAAAACCGCGTGTTGCGCGACGCGGCCCGCGTCGTGTCGCCAGTTCGTGACGCGGCGGTTCTGATCGAGGTGCACGATGACCTGGTGCAAGCGGGGGCGATGCCTATGGCCGGCCTTCGCACGGAGCTCGTTGAACGACACCAAGAGCTGCGGCGCCAAGTCCTCGACGAAGGCGCCCTTCCCCAGCTTGGCGAGACGATCGCCGCGGTGCTGGCGAGGATCGAGACCTGGCCACTCGAGAGCCTGGAATGGGAGACGCTGAGCCCGGGCGTGAAGCGCATCTACCGCCGCGGCAGGAAAGCCATGGCGGCTGCCTACGACGATCCCAGCACTGAGCGTTTCCACGAATGGCGGAAACGGACGCGGTACCTCCGCCACCAGCTGGGCTTCCTCAAAGAGCTTTGGCCCGAAGTGATCAGCGGGAACGTCAAGTCCGCCCATGCCCTCACCGACGTCCTGGGAGAAGCGCACGATCTGGCGCTCCTTCGTCAAGCCGTAGAGACGACGGGGACTGATCTGGGGGGCGATGGCGAGCGTCTCTGCGAGCTCATCGCTTCCCGCCGCGCGCTCCTCCGGGTTCGGGCCGAGCCCATTGGCCGTCGCCTCTACGCCGAGAAGCCCTCGCGCTTTGTCGCTCGTCTCGGGCAGTACTGGGACGCCGGGAACCGGTCAGGTGCCGCCGCGTGACGGGAGCTCGGGTCAGCTCGTTGCTCGCTCAGCCTTCTCGGGCTCGAAGACGACGGCATAGAGCTCGTGGATGACTCGGTCCGGGACGACGATGTCGCTCGACTTGGCGTAGAACAAGAGACTGAGCATCCGGTGCGGCCCTCGTCGGACTGAGCGTCGGATGAGGTAGTCCCAGTCGATGGACTGGTTCGCCAACAGTGCCAACGCGTCGTACCAGTGCCGTCCGGTGTTCTCCTTGTGGGCGAGCGCCTTGATGATGATGAAGTCCTCGAGCGGGATGGCCCGCACCTTCACCCCTTCGAACTCGCGATCCTCCGCCCGCTCGAGCATCTCGTCATCGAGCAACACGTCACCCGTTGAGCGAAAGATGACGTCCACCAGCACGCCGTCCTTTACCGCCTTGAACAGCCATTGCGGTTCTGTCTCGTCGGTTACGAAGCCCGCTCGCTCCAACGCGGCCAAGGCTGGGCGCGCGTCCTGCCCATGGACGAGGAAGTCGATGTCGTGAGTGAACCGTGGCCGTCCGGCCAGCGCCGCCACCACTCCTCCGATCACCAGGTGCGCGATGCCCTCGTCCTCGAACGCC
>JALZEC010000417.1 GCA_030862235.1 Actinomycetota bacterium
TTGATCCACAGCTCACCCAAGCCGAGCTCGGCGGCGAGGCGGTCGGCCCTGACCAGGGGCGTGTGGCCGGCCCCGAGGTCGACCGGCTCGGTGGGATCGGCGGGGAGCAGATCGGCCCACCGCCACATCGTCGAGGGTCCGGCCGCCACCCTCTCTCGCGACATGGTGGCGGCCACGGCCTCGTAGTCGTAGGTCACCTCCAGCGGACCGAAGCAGAACTCGCACACATGCAGCGCCTCCGCCGGATACCCGCGCCCGCATTCACGACATCGAAGACCACTTACCGACGGCACCATGCCTCCCTCATCGCTCCGGGCATTGGCACCTGGCTGCCCCCGATCGAGGGCACGCTGGTTGCCGCGGCGTCATCGGGCCCGGTCCCTCAGCCGCTCTGGATGATCATTTCCATGATCGCGGGGACACGAACGGGCGTCAAAGCGAATGCCGCCTACGTGGCCGAACGCAGGGTCGACCACAATGGCCCCGTGCCCGGTCCCGCCGAGTTCGACTGGCGCGAGTTCCCGCCAGACCTCCTCAGTGAGGCCAAGGGCGACCGGAGAGTGTCGGTCTGCCTACCGGCCTGGAACGAGGAGGCGACCGTCGGCGCCATCGTCGCGGCCGTCTGCGGACTGGGCGGCCTGGTGGACGAGGTGCTCGTGGTGGACGACGGGTCGACCGACGCGACCGCCCGCCGGGCCGAGGAAGCTGGGGCCCGGGTGGTGCGAGGCGGACCGCCGGGTGAGCCGGGCGGCAAGGGCGGTGCCGTGGCAACGGCGGTGGCGGCGGCCGAGGGCGACGTGCTGGTCTTCTGCGACGCCGACCTCCGGGAGTGCGACGCCGCCTTCGTGACCGGGCTTCTCGGGCCCCTGCTCGTCTACGAGTCCCTGGACTTCGTCAAGGGGTGGTTCGACCGGCCGGGCGAGGGGGGCCGTGTCACCGAGCTCACCGCCCGGCCCCTGGTCCGGCTTCTCCACCCCGACCTGTTGGCCTTCACCCAGCCCCTCGCCGGGGAGTTCGCTGCCCGCCGACCGCTCCTGGAGAAGGTGAGGCTCGAGCCCGGGTACGGAGTGGACCTCGGCCTGCTCCTGGACGCTTTCCGCCTGGTGGGGCCGGAGCGGATGGCCCAGGTCTACCTGGGGCGGCGCGTCCACCGGAACCGGCCGCTGTCCGAACTAGGCGAGGAGGCGCTGGCGGTGGCCCGGGTGGCGCTCGCCCGAGCGGGGATCACCCGGTGAAGGCCCGGTGAAGGCCCGGTGAAGGCGCTGTACGTCGACATCGACGGCACGCTGGTGGGTCCGGGCGGGTTGCTCTTCTGGAACGGCTCCATCCGCATCGCCCGGGCCCTCCTCCGGGCCGCCGGCGCCGGGCTGGCGGTCGTCCCGGTGACGGGGCGCGGCCGGATCCAGGTCTTCGAGCTCTGCCGGCTGCTCGGCCTGCCCCGAGGGGTGGCCGAGCTGGGGTGCGTCCACGTGGAGGGCAGGGAGGTGCGCTACGAGTTCGGCGACTTCCCCTTCACCGGCGAGACGCCGGTCCAGGTGATGGACGAACAGGGGGCGATCCGGGCCGCGCTCGACCTGGGCCTCGAGCCCCACGAGCCGTGGAACGAGGGGCGGGATGCGACCTACCTCCTGCGGGGTTCGGTCGACGTTGCCCGAGCCAACGCCGCGCTCGCTGCCCGCGGCTTCTCCTGGTGCGAGCTGGTGGACAACGGCGTGTTGTCCGGACGCCCCGGCCTGCCCCACGCCTACCATCTGACGCCGGCGGGCACGGGGAAGGCGTTTGGCGTCCGGGTCGACCGGGAACGGCACGGCCTCGGCCTCGATGAGGTGGCCTACGTCGGCGACTCGGCGAGCGATCTGGCGTGCGCTCGGGAGGTGGGCCGCTGCTGGCTGGTGGCCAATGCCGACCCTGCCCTCGAGTGGCCACTCCGCACCCTCGGAGAGTTCGGGGACGGCGTAGCCGAGGTCATCGACCTGCTTCTCGGTGAGCACGTGCGGCCCTTCGTTTAGGGTGTGCCATCGTCGTCGAGTCCATGCCGCTGGTGGTGGTTTCCAACCGCGGGCCAGTGTCGTTCACACGCAAGTCCGACGGTCGCCTCGCGGCCAAGCGGGGCGCGGGCGGGTTGGTGTCGAGCCTCGCCCCTCTCGTGCGGGGGAGGGAAGCGGTGTGGCTGGCGGCGGCCCTGTCCGACGCCGACCGGGAGGCGGCCACGTCCGGGATGATCGAGGCCGAGGGCTTTCGGTTCCGCAGCCTGGCCGTGGACGTCGACACCTTTCGCATGTTCTACGACGTCGTGGCCAACTCCACGCTGTGGTTCCTGTACCACGGGCTCTTCGACCTGGCCCGCCGCCCGCGACTCGACCGGCACTGGCGCAAGGCGTGGGACGCCTACCGCTCGGTCAACCAGACCTTTGCTCAGGCGGTCATCGACGATGCGCCGGAGGGAGCGATCGTCCTCGTCCAGGATTACCACTTCGCCCTCGTCGGCACCTGGCTCGCTCAGAAGCGACCAGACCTTCGCGCCGTGCACTTCAGTCACGTCCCCTTCTGCGATCCGACCACCATGCGCGTGCTCCCAACCGACGTCGCCGTGGAGCTACTGGTGGGGATGACCAGCCACCTGTCCTGCGGGTTCCACTCAAAGCGCTGGGCAGCCAACTTCACCGCCTGCTGCTCCGAAATCCTCGGGTTCGAACCTGACACCTTCGTCTCTCCACTCACCCCGGACACGGAGGATCTGGCCAGGGTTGCCGCCTCGGAGGAGTGCGCCAAGGAGCTCCGGCACCTGGAGGAGCAGGTCGGCACCCGCAAGCTCATCCTGCGGGTGGACCGCATCGAGCTCTCCAAGAACGTCTTGCGCGGCTTCTGGGCCTACGACGAGCTCTTGGAGCTGCATCCCGAGTGGCGGGGGCACGTCGTCTTCGCCGCCCTCGTGTACCCGTCCCGCGACTCGCTGCCGGAGTATCTGGCGTACCGCCAGGAGGTGGAGGCGCTGGCCCGCCTCCTCAACGACAAGTGGGGCACCCTGGACTGGACGCCGGTGATCGTCGACACCGCCGACAACTTCCCCCACTCGGTCGCCGCCCTGCGCCGCTACGACGTCCTGCTGGTGAACCCCATCCGGGACGGGCTGAACCTCGTGGCCAAGGAGGGACCGTTGCTCAACGAGCGCAACGGGGTCCTCGTGTTGAGCCGGGAGGCGGGCGTCTGGGAGGAGCTGGGAGGGGTGGCCATCGGTATCAACCCCTTCGACGTCAGCGGCACCGCCTCGGCCTTGGCCGCCGCGCTTTCCCTCGCACCGGACGAACGAGCCAAGCAGACGGAAGCCGTCCGTCAGGCTTCTCGTGACCGTTCGCCCCGCGACTGGCTGGACGACCAGATCCGGGCGGCCGCCGAGCACCGGGTCGGCGTTAGTCCGCCTCTCCGGCGACAAGCCGGAGCACCTTGACCACCCCCTGAGGGCCGTCGACCACCAAATCGGCTCGTTCGAGCAGCTCGTCGGGCATCTCCTCGCTCTGAACGGCGACCTTGACGGTGGCCATCCCTTCGTTCTGCGCCAACCGGTCGAGCGCGTCGAAGGCATCCACGTCGCCACTGTCGTCGCCGAAGAAGCAGGCTGCCCGAAGCCCGGACGCGGCCTCCTCCAACACGGTGCCCTTGTCCCCGGTGACGGGAGGGCGGAGCTCGAAGGACATGCGGCCCGGATGCACGACCAGTCCCCTTGACTCGGCTATCGATTCGACTGACTCTCGGGCGAGGTCCTCCAGCTCGGGCGCCCGCCGGAAGTGGAGAGCGACGCTGAGGCCCTTTCGCTCCACCGCCAGCCGCTTTCCTACCTCCTCCTCCAGCTGCGAGGCGGCCTCCCGGATCGCGGCGCGCCACTCGTCCGCCTCGGCCGAGGGTTCGATCATTGACTCGCCTTCGGAGTCTTCGACCACCCGCTCCAAGCCGTACAGCCCCCACATCCTGACCGGGACACCTTCGAGGTGTCGCAGCAGGAAGGACGCCGGACGCCCTGAGATGACCCCCACCCGGGCGAACCGGCGGGCGACCGCGCCCAGAGCGCGGACCGCATCCTCGAGGGGGACGGCGTCACGGGGGTTCTCCACGATGGGGGCGAGCGTGCCGTCGAAGTCGGAGAACACGCCGGCCTGGTCCGGCTCCCGCAGGAGGGGTTCGAAGGCGTCGGAGATCTCGTCCGGCGTGGGGTCGCTGACGGGCTCGTTGCTCACGGGCGGTCAGCTTGGAAGGCGCAGGTCGTTGCCGGCAATGACGACGATGTCCGCATCTCGAGTGTCCGGGACCGGCGTGCTGTCGTCGAGCGGCCGCACCGCGCTGACGGGAAGCTGAAGGAGCTGAGCCAGCACCCGGGCCTCCGCTTCGAACTCGGGCTTGTAGGCGACGATCGTCGCGTCCAGGACGCGCGAGGCGTCGATGGGGGCGAGGGCGTTGTAGTTCGACCTGCGGAGGAAATCGTTCGTTCTCGCGCCTAGACCGGTGGTGTTGGTTCCGTTGGCTGGGAGGACCTTCACGTCGGCGGGCGAACGGGGCTGCCGCAGGGTCGTGGTCGGAAGTGGGGTCGCCGCGGGACGGCGGGTGGTGGTCGTACCGCTCTCCACGTCAACGCGTGGCGTGAAGGGGGCGCCGGCGTCGTCGAACTTGTTCAGCAGGATGATGCCCACCACCAGAGCGGCGGCGACGATGACGACCCCCTTGGCGCCCACTCCCTGGGTGGGGAATCCGGGGCCGTCGTCCTGGCTCATCGGTCGCTCGTTCACCGCCCGGGGGGCTGTGCCGCCCAGCCGCCCTGCAACCGTGCTCGCCGTCGCCGAGCCTGAAGCCGGCGCAGGCGGTGGACGAGCAAGGGGTCATAGGCCATGGCCTCGCCCGACGCGATCAGGCCGGCCAGGACCTGGTAGTAGCGGGCGGGCGAAAGCTGCAGTCGCTGGCGGATGGCGGTCGCCTTTGACCCGGGCTCCATCCACCAAGACCGCTCGAAATCGAGGATGGCGCGATCGCGGTCAGACAAGCCCATTGGGGGCCAACGTTGCCCCCATCGCCCGCCGAGGTCAAGCACCCCGCCCGGGAGGGCGCCCGAAGCCGCTCAGTAACAGTCCGGCCGGAGGACACGGCCGGGCGTGCGGCAGGGGTCCCTACGCTCCCCCTCGGCCTCCCCCGGCGTTTTCCGGCGCCGAACCCACTTCCGGCGTCGAACCCACCGGTTCCGGCGGGTTCGGCGCCTTAGAACGCCCAGGTCGGGTTAGGGCCCCGCCCGGGAGGGCGGCGACAGCCGCCCAGTAACATTCGGCCGAAGGCCGGAACCCCGGCCCGCGGCCGGTGTGGCGCAGTCTGGTAGCGCAGGCGACTTGTAATCGCCAGGTCGTCGGTTCGAATCCGACCACCGGCTCGTCTTCATGCAGGAAACCACCGAAACGGTGGTCACCGCCAACGACCGTGCCTCCCCCGGCGGTCAGGCGACCGCGGCGGCCAGCTCCTCGGCGTCGCGGGCGGCGAGGTGCGCCTCCAGCTTGCGCTTGATGCGCTGCAGGGCGTTGTCGATGGACTTCACGTGGCGGCCCAGCTCGACACCGATCTCCTGGTAGGACCGGCCCTCCAGGTAGAGGCGCAGCACCTCGACCTCCAGGCCGGACAGCATCTCGGCCATAGACGCCCGCATGGCCGCCATCCCCTCCAAGGAGACGACCTCGTCGGCCGGGTCGGGGGCGCTGTGGTCGTCCAGAAGCTCCTCGACGGACCGGTCGTTCGAATCGTCGACGACTCGCAGACCCGACAGCGAGACGTACTGGTTGAGCGGCTGGTGCTTCTGCCGTGTGGCGGTCTTGATCGCGGTGATGATCTGGCGCGTGATGCACAGCTCGGCAAAGGCCCGGAACGAGGACTCGCGGTCGGGCCGGAAGTCTCGAACGGCCTTGTACAGGCCGATCATCCCTTCCTGGAGGATGTCCTCGAAGTCGGCCCCCACGAGGAAGTAGCCGCGGGCCTTCGAGCGCACGAAGCGGCGGTAGCGCTCCAGCAGCAAGTTCAGCGCCTGCACTTCGCCATTCCGGAACAGCTCGACCAGTCGTTCGTCGGTGAGCTCCAACGGTGCAGGCACCAAGTGGTGAGGCATTCCAGCTCCTCGGTTACTGCGGTGGAAGCAGCGACGAATTCCAGGTATGTGACGATTGCCTAGAGGCGACCTGCCCTTTCTACCGACTGGTCACTAAGCGTGTCAATGGCCACGGACGGGGTTCATCAAGAAAAAGGCAAGGCACTCACCGGTCCCGCTGACGGGCCAGCTCGAAGAGCGCGACGGCGCCTGCGGCGCTGACGTTGAGGGACGCCAAACGGCCCCGAAGCGGGATCGTGGCGAGGACATCGCAGCGGGCGGCGGCGAGGCGCGACAAGCCCGCTCCTTCGGCACCGAGGACGGCCAGTATCGGTCCGTCTCCCATCGACAGCTCGAACAGGTTCTCCCCGCCGTCCGCCGCCAGCCCGAGGACCCACACCCCCAACTCCTTGGCTCGCAGCAGGGCAGCCGGCAGCCCCCCGACGACCGCCATGGGGACATATTCGATCGCGCCCGCCGCCGCCTTCGCCACCGCTGGGGTCACGCGAACCGCGCGGTGACGCGGCAGCAGCACTCCCGTGACGCCGGCCGCCTCGGCCGTTCGGAGGAGCGCTCCGAGGTTCTGGGGATCGGTGACACTGTCGAGCGCGAGAAGGAAAGGAACGCCTCGAGCGGGCGCGCACAGCTCGTCCAGGTCAGCCTCGGGGAGGGGTTGGGCGTGAGCCAGGACGCCCTGCGGTGCGTCTGTGCGCGCCATCGCATCCAGTCGGCCCCGCGCCATACGCCGTACGGGAACGCGAAGTCGCTCGGCCCGGCTCAGGATGTCGTCGAGGATCGGTGCCGGGTCGAGACCCTCGGCCATGCACACGTCCAAGACACGTCGGCGGCCGGCGGCGAGCAGCTCGGCCACTGCTTGGCGTCCCTCCACCTGCTGACCGCCAAGCCCCCGCTCGTCCTCACGCCGGTGGCGTCCGCCCCGTTCACCGCCGTCGATCCTCGGGCCTCGCCTCGGAGCGGGCGGCCTCCTAGCCATCGGAGTCCAGGGCCTTCTGACCGCCGAAGAGGGCGTGGACGACGATCGCCCAAACGCTGCCGTCAGTTGACCTACGGCTCGACTGGGTTACGGCAGCGCCTCGTCGAGCTTGCGCTCCGCCTCCTCCTCGGTGACGCCGAGGGCAAAGGTGAGCTC
>JALZEC010000368.1 GCA_030862235.1 Actinomycetota bacterium
GCCCGCCTCAGCGGTGCCGAGACCGCCGCCGGCCTCGCCGCCGCATCGGCCTCGCTGCCGCCACCGCCCCCGCCTGGGACACTGGCGGCGTGTCCAAACGCGCTCGCCGCCGGTCCAGCGCCGCCGACGAGATCTTCGAGCGGCTCACCCAGCGGCTCCCGCACCCGGCCCGCGCCATCGCCAGCCGCCTCCGGCAGGAGGACCTCTTCCTCCTGAGTGCCGCTCTCGCCTTCTACGCCCTCGTCTCCATCGCCCCGTTCGCCATCCTCGTGCTCTGGCTGGTCGCCCTAATCGTGGGGGATCAGGAGGTCCGGGGCGTGGCCGACACCCTGGCCCGCCTGCTGCCGCCCAACATCCGGGTGGGTGAAGCGCTGCAGCGGGTGGCCGAGCTGGGGACCGGCCTCGGAGTGGGCGCCCTGATCGCCCTCATCTGGCCGGCGACGGCCTACGGGTCCGGGCTGGCCCGGGCCTTCGAGCGGCTGTCCCCGGGCTCCGACCAGCCGGCCAGGGGCCTGCGCGGACGGGCCCTCGCCCTGGCCCTCGTGGGTCTGATGCCGGCGCTCACCCTCGCCGGCCTGATCGCCGCCACCGTGGGGTCCTCCCTGTTGGGTGACGGCTTGGTCGGCACGGCGCTGGGGATCGTGCTCGCCCTGGTGTTCGGGTTCGTCGCCAGCGCCCTCGCCGCCGCTGCCATCTATCGGCTCTTCACGCCGCGGCGGGTTCGGGCGGGCGGGATCGTCCGTGGAGCGGCGGCGGCGGGGATGACCATCGCCCTCTTGTCCGCCGGGTACGCCCTCTTTCTCAATGCCGGAACCGACTTCGAGCGTCGCTACGCCAGCAGCGGGCTCGCCGCCCTCGTCCTCCTCGCCCTTTGGCTGTTTCTGGCCAACGCGCTCATTCTGGTCGGGTACCAGGTTGCCCAGGACCAATAGGCCTTTAGACGCGCCGATGGCGCCTCTCCATTGAGGCGCCATCGGAGGGGGTTGTTGGGCGGGAAATTAGGCGGCGATGCGGGGACGACCGGAGCGCTTTCCCTCCGCGGTAGGGGACTCGGTGACACCGAACCACCCCAGAACCGTCTCCCAAGCGCTGGCCAGGGAGCCCACGATGAGGCCCGTGAGCAGGGTGCCGACCCACTCTTCGGGCACACTGACGCCGAAGCCGCTGAACACCGAGTAGTCGATGGCGAGCACGGCGACGACGCCGAGGACGAAGGTGGCCAGCGTGCGTACCCGGGCAATGCCGGGCACCAGCTCGGTCAAGAGGTCGACGACCTTGAGCGCCGCCAGACCCAGCAATGCGACGACAGCGAATTCGTACATGTCTCCTTGTTCTCCTTTGGTGGCGTGTTGCCAACCAATTGGACCGGAGGATCGAAAAAAAGGTGACATGCCGAACCCGGCCAGAGGTGCCAAAGCCGGCCGGCGAGGAGGGTCAGGTCAGGCGACGCGGCGACCCTGGCGAGGAGCCGTCTCGGTCGGCACCAGCAGGTCCTCGAGGGACCAGCCCCCCTCGTCCATCGGGTGCTCGTCGTCTTCACGGAGGGCTTCGACGATTGCCTGGGCCGTCCGGGCATTCATCTTGCAGTACCACCACGACCGCTCGCGACGGTTCGTCCGGGAGGCCTGCAGGGCGGGCCACAGCAGGTGCCCGACGAAGTCGGTCGGGATGATGGCGTCCTGGTCACGGGCGGCGTGGCCGTCGAACATGAGGGGCACGGCCCAGTCGGTGATCCGCATCCGGTCGCGAAAGGCGATCGTGCCGTTCCCGGCAGCCACGAACGGAATTCCCAGCCGGCGGGTCAGCTCTTCGGCCAGGTCCTCGAGTCTCTTCTGCTGGTGCGCGGCCATGACTCTCCCTCCCAGTCGCCCTCCTCGGAGCTATCGGCACGCCCGGGGGAGACCCTTGAGAGCCATTTCCAGGATGGCTCTCGTGGCGGGATCCCTCCCGGACGGGGCCGCCTACAGTGCTCGGGTGCCTCGTCGCTACTGGGTCGAGACGCTCGGCTGTCCGAAGAACCAGGTCGACTCCGACAAACTGGTCGGCGTCCTGGCCGCTGACGG
>JALZEC010000434.1 GCA_030862235.1 Actinomycetota bacterium
CAAGGTGCCGTCAACGACCACGAAGTCGCCGCGCCCCGCCATCCGCCACTTGCTCGTGTCCCAGCCGTTGAAGAGGACCTGGAAGCCCTCGGGGTCCACGACTGGCGAGGGGGGCGGGGGCGAGATGTGCTCGGCCAAGCGGCGGGCCAGCGCCACGCCCGTGAGCATGGGGTTGGGTGAGCCGATGGTGGGGAACAGGGCGGGTCCGGCCACGTAGGCGTTCGCCACGTGGTGGAAGCGGCCGTGCGGGGTCGTCACCGAGGTCGAGGGGTCGTCGCCCATCCACAACGTTCCCGCCTCATGGTGGGTCGTGCCGAGCTTGTCCCGCCGGGTGTCGAAGGGCGCCACCGTCGAAGGCGCCTGGCCGGCGGGGACCTTGACGAACCCCTTCGGAGTGAGGACCTCGTAATCGTTGGCGCCGGTGAGGACCTTGGCCAGGTCGTCCGCCGCGACGTCCATGGCCTTCCATACGTTCTGATCCCGGGCCGAGGGCGCCATGGCCACAAAGGCGCGGCGCTGCCCGAACTCGTCCGGCTCGGGGTCGAGGCGGACAGAGCTGGCGGGGTTCTGCGGCTCCATTTCCCCGATACCCCGGATGGTGACCACGACGTCGGTGTCGCTTGCCGAGCGGAAGCGGTCGAAGGTGTCGATGTCGGGGATCTTCTTGAACAGCTCGGCCTCGGAGTCCGCCCCCATCGGGCCCAGTCCGGCGGCGGTGATCTGGAGGTGGAAGTGCGACGGGCTGCCGTTCAGCTGGATGCGGCCCTTGAGGAAGAGCGCCGACGCCTGGAGCTCGTTGATGGCCGGGTCGACCCCCAGCGCGTCGCGCTTGAAGCGGATGGTGAGGTTGGAGCGGAGGTGGGCGATCAGGTTCCGGCCGATCAGCCCGTGGTTGGGTGCCTGCTGGAACGAGAGGAGGGCCAGGCGGGTGCTCTCGATCGTCCCGGCGGCGAGCACGACCACGCCACTGGCCGGAACGGGGATCCTGCCCTGGTTGGTCTGCACCGCCGTCACCTGCCCGCCCTCGGTGACCAGGCGCGTGACGTGGCAGTGGGGGACGATCATAAGGCGCTTCTTGACGTCGTCGTTGTTCGACTCGGCCCAGGCGGCACGGGAGCCCTTGATGAGCAAGGGCATGGCGCTGAACTTGTTGAAGGGGAAGAAGCCCGAACGTGTCCGGGCCTGGACGGCGAGGGGCGCCTCCAGCTTGAGGAGGTCCTTGAGATCGTCGTTGGTGAGGGTCGGGTCGTCCTGGGTGTCGAGCAGCTCGAGCAGCTGCTCCCGCTTCACCGCCCCGTTGCCCTCGGCCTTGGGATGCTGCGGCAGCTGGCCAAGGTGGACCCCACCGGCCACCTTGCCAGCCTTGACGCCATCGAAGGTCCGCCGGCGGAGGGCGTCGTGCAGGGCCCCGTAGATGAAGTCGTTGGTCTCGTCGACGCCGATCTGCTCGCCGGCCTTGGCGAAGTGCGTCGTGTTGAGGTCCGTCTTGGTCTCCGCCGGCCAGAACGCGTTGGGGAGCTCGCTCTCGAGGAGGCGGGGGGACCAGCCCCCGAAGTAGAGCGACCGGCCCCCCAGGCAGTAGGCGAGGCCGGGGAACTTGACGTTCGAGTGCCAGGCCAGCCCCCAGACCTGCTCTCGGGGCTTGTCCGCCTGACCGGCTGCCCGCAGGTCGGCGATGCTGGTGGCGCCGGGCACACCGAGGCCGAGCATCGGGTAGTTCTGGACGTGCTCGACGGCGACGGCCGGACCTGCCTCGAGGATCAGCACCCGGTGGCGGCGGGCCTTGTCCACCGAGAACAGGTGCTGGGCGAACACCGGTCCGAAGCTGCCGCCCCCGATGACGATCACGTCGAAGGGTCGGGCGTCGGGGCGGATGTTCTTGTCGGCGCTGGCCATGGCTTCGTCCAGCCCGTTGCAGACGAAACGGCCGACGACGTCGAGCGAGAAGTCGGTGCGCTGTGCCTCAGCACTGGTCATTGGGTTCCTCCGTGCCTTGAGTGTCCGGGTGGGTTGAGTGCGGTGGGGCGGGTCAGCGGACTGAGGCGTCCTCAGGGACCTCGTGCTGGTGGAGCACGCCGTCGGTGTAGACGCGCCCGTCGACCTCTTAGTAGAGGCGGTACTGGAGCGTCCGAGCGTCGGGACGGGGGGACACCGAGCCGGGTGTGGCCACGCTGGCCTGGTAGACGACCCGGTCGATCACGAAGAAGTCCCCCCGCCGCCGGCAGGGGCCAGCCGCGCCAAGGGCAGCGTCTCGGACTGAATTAGTTGCCTCGAGCCGTCGACACCCAGCCAGAGAGGAACCTGAGGGCGGCGTGCACCCTGTGCCGGCGCAGCCGCTCGGACGCTCCACTCGCCTGTTCGATGGGGGTGAGGGCCTTCGTCGCCCCCGAGCTGCGCGCTTGGGTCTCCTTGGCCGCAGCTCCCTTTGGCCATGCTTGCTCCTTCCGCCGTTGCCGAGTCCTCGGCCTGTAAGCCGCAGGATCACGACCGTGCCTCTTGTCCCAGAGCGACGGACGTCGAGGCGTGATACATCCTCCCGAGGAAATGCCTGAGCGTCGAGGGTGCCAGCGCTATTTCTCGCGACGGGTGCTAGCACCACCGACGGGGACTGACGGGTGTCTGGGCGGGCTCGACCGTGAAGCTGCGGTCGCCGTTCTCGAGGAGCTCCAACGGCTTCAGAGCCGCGATCGTCGTATCGTCGCCGCCAGCTACGACGAGAAGTCCCCCGCCGGAAGAGTTCGGTCGTCGCTCACGCGGCTGCTCGCCTCGCGGCCACGGCGAACCGCAGATTGCGCAGTCCCGGGATTCGCGGCCCCTCGACCGGCCCTTGCTCGACCACATCGAGGCCAGCGTCCTCCAGGTTCGGGGCGAGCTCCCGCAGGTCGAACTCGGCGTGCCTCCTGATCGGCAGAAACAGAAACAGACCGTGCGACTTTCCGTGCGTCCCGCCGCCGAGGTCGACGGCGAGGAAGCGGCCTCCGGGCCGGAGGACCCGAGCGATCTCGGTCAGGCCCCGATCCCGGGCGTCCTCGCTCACATGGTGGAGCATCAGCGTGCCGAGCACGGCGTGGAAGGTGGCGTCCGGGAAGGGAAGCGCTTCCACACCGGCGTTCTCGAAGCTCACCTCGGCTCCCGCCTTGGCGGCCTTCCGCCGCGCCCTACGAACCATCTCCGGGGACGGGTCGACACCGCAAACCTGCCCGCTCGGCCCCACCAGAGCCTTGGCCGCGATGGCCAGCGTTCCCGTCCCGCACCCCACGTCGAGCACCGACTCGCCGGGTCGCAGGCGGGCCAGGTCGAGCAGCTGTTGGCGGAACTGCCGCTCCTTCCCCCGGGTGAGCACCCATACGAGGAGGTCATAGGCCCGGGCCCAGTGGAGGACACCGCCGCCCGTCCGGGCGCCGTGGCTTCCCATCGGCTCCTGCCTACCACCTTCCGGCCGGTAGCGACCGCGCCGCCGTCACGACGGCATTGTGCCCGCCTAGGCGACCTTGACCTTGATCTCCTGCAGCGGCTCGATCCTGCCCATCTTCACCTGGAACACGAAGAACTTCGGCTTCGACTTCAGGTTGCCATTGGGCTCGAACTCGATCGGATTGGAGGTGCCTGAGAATTTCTTGAGCGCCTCGACGTGCCTCAACAGGGCGGGCCGATCCTTGCTGCCCGCCTTGATCCCCTCGATGAGGAGCTTGGCCGCGTCATAGCCCTCGGGTGAGTACACGCCGGGGTCGTTTCCTCCGGTCTTCATCTTGAAGAGGCCATGGAAGGTCTTGAGCTTCTTGTCCTTCGCCAGCTCTTGGGCGAGGTTGCAGGTGCAGGTCAGCCGCGCCCCTTCGGCAAAGGCATCCCCGGCGGCCCTGACGAAGCCGGCGTCAAGTGACTTGTCCCCACTGATGAAGCTGGCGTTGACGCCCGCGTCGATCAGCTGCTTCTTGAGCCTGCCTGCCTCGGCGTAGTAGCCACCGTAGAAGACGGTGGTCGGGTTGGCGGTCTTGATGGCATTCACCGTCGCCGAGAAGTCCTCGGACTTGGGGTCGACGGTGGCAGAGAGGGCCTTGGTGATACCCCGGGAGTTGGCAAGCTTCTCAACTTCCTCGGTGAGCCCCTTGCCGTCTTCGCTGTTGTCGTGGACGAACGCCACGCTGCGCGGCCGCTCCTTCAGCAGGTACTCGGTGATGCCGATCGCCTGCACGCTGTCATCGGCGACCAGTCGGTGGAAGACCGCGGCGTCGGGCACCACGGTCGCCAGGTCCTTGTTCGTAGCCGATGGTGTGATCATCACCAAGCCGGCCCCTTGAAGCGACGGAATCAGCTCCTTTGTCTCCCCCGAGAACGACGGACCGACGATGCCCACGACGCTCTGATCAGCGATCACCTCGTCCTTGACCCTGGCCGCCTGCGCCGGGTCGCCAGCGGTGTCGAACTCCTTGAGCGCAATTCTCGGCCCGACAGTCTTCTCGTTCTCCTCGTCGACGGCTACCCTCACGCCGTCGCGGATGTTGCGCCCGATGTTCGCGTTGGCGCCGCTGAGGGCGCCAACGACGCCAATGGTGACAGTTTCACCACCCGTTGGACCCTTAGTGGACGGTTTCTTCTCGCCCCCGCAGGCGACGAGAGCAAAGGAGGAGAGAGCGAGTAGAGCGACGATCCTCCAACCAGCGCGAGAGACACCAACCATGCCTGCGCTCCTTTGCAAGATGCAGTTAAGGGAGGATCGTACCCAGGGACGTCCCGCCACAGAC
>JALZEC010000436.1 GCA_030862235.1 Actinomycetota bacterium
GCGTAATGATGCGAGCGAAGACCAGCGGGACGGCGCCCACCGCGATCGACCCGTAGAACACGGCGAAGGCCCTGATCGTGAAGGACGACAGCGCCTCGGGGAAGATGTTGAGGCTCTGGCCCGACTCCGGGTCGGTCAGCCCGGTGAAGGCAAGGAACCCGACCAGGACCACGAACACGACGCCCAGGGCGCGGATGGCGGCCGGGGAGGGCAGGTCGCCGGGACCGGAGGACGCCGGCCGAATACGGGCCAGATCGGCCACGCCGACTATGGCCGTCACCAAGGCCAGGCCCAGGGTGAGCAGGTAGGGCCAGGTGAGGATGCCCTCCTCGAAGCGGATCAGATCCCGGAACCAGACGAGGACCGCTACCTCCACGGCGGCGAACGTCCAGTAGTAGACGAGGAGCGACTGCACGCTCGCCCACCGCCAATCGCGCGCCGCCCACCAGCCGATCCAGGCGTTCCCCAGACACCAGCCGCCCATGGTCATCGCCATGAAGTCGGTCACCCGCCAGGGGAACTCGTCCGACGACCATGAGGGGAACACGAAGAAGACGGTCCCCAGGACGGCAAAGGCGGCAGCGCTGGCCCGGGTGAGCAGCCGGCTCCTGTGCGAGAGCGAGGCGGCAGCGCGCACAAGGCCGAGTATCGCGGGAAAGACTGGGCCGGTGCTGCTGCGCGGCCGTCAGGGCACGGAGCTGGAGCTGGGGATCGTCGGCTACGAGTTCCCCGACGAGCGGTTCGACCCGTGGGACTCCAACTCGCTGCTGATCCTCGTGCGGGTGGTGTCCCCCGAGGGTACGTGGGAGGTGATCGACCCGTGCCTCACCACGTGGGAGGTGGACCACATGGTCCGGTGGCTGGCCGCCCTCGCCCACCGGGCGGATCTGGTGGCCGGGCGCCCACTCGGCCTGGCCGAACCGAACCTGACCGTGACCAGCCGTGCCCTCCCCGGCGAGCCGGACCGCGTGGAGGTGCGCGCCTGCTTCGCCCTCGAGCTGCGCCCGCCTTGGGTCAGGTCGGTGGCGGGGGCAGCCAACCTGTGCGTGGACCTCGACATCGACCGGGACGACCTGGTCACCGCCGCCCGCCAGCTGCGGGCCGACCTGGCCCGCTTCCCGCAACGGGGTGACGACCCCACCCTGTAGCGTCGCCGCCCGATGCGTGGGGTCCGTATAGGCGTTGTGGCGATGGTGGCGGCCGTCTCCGTCGCGCTCCCCGCCTCGCAGGCGTCCGCTTCGTGCGGTCCGACGCCATCGACCGAGGAGAGCCTCCAGTCGGCCGACCTGGTCTTCGTGGGCACGGTCGTCGAGCTCAACAACCGGAACCGGTGGGCCACGTTCACGCTGGAGGACATCTGGAAGGGCGAGCCGGCCAGCCCGCGGCTGGATGTGCGCGGCGGACCGCCCGGGGGCCAGGCCACCTCGGTGGACCGCACCTTCGAGCTCGACAAGCGGTACCTGGTCTTCGCCCGCAGGGGCGAGCGCCACTGGGAGGACAACGCCTGCTCCGCCACCCGCCTCTACGACCAGAGCCTCGACGCTTCCCGGCCGCCGTTGGCCCGCACGGTCGTCACGGTGGACAACGCGTCCGAGGGCGGCGGCGGAATCAACGCGGGCACGGGCGTGTTTGCCGTCGTGGTACTGGTCGTGGTCGTCGGCGGCTACGTCGTCGTTCGCCGATGGGGCCGGAACACCATCCCGTCATGATCCCGCAGACCCAGACGCGCAACTTCGCCATCATCAGCCACATCGATCACGGGAAGACGACCCTGTCTGACCGGATCCTCGAGCTGTGCGGCGCCGTCGACCCGCGGGAGATGCGCGAGCAGTTCCTCGACTCGATGGACATCGAGCGGGAGCGGGGCATCACCATCAAGGCCCAGAACGTCCGGCTCGAGTGGAAGGGCCACACCCTTCACCTCATCGACACCCCCGGTCACGTCGACTTCGGGTACGAGGTGTCCCGCTCGCTGGCGGCGTGCGAGGGGGCGGTGCTGCTGGTCGACGCCACCCAGGGGATCGAGGCGCAGACCCTGGCTAACGCCTACCAGGCCCTGGAGCACGACCTGGAGATCGTGGC
>JALZEC010000438.1 GCA_030862235.1 Actinomycetota bacterium
GGTTGAGCTCCGCCCAGCGCTCGGCCAAGGCGAGGGTGGGTGGGCTCGGTTGCGTGGCGCCGCCGGCGGTAAATCCCCCCTCGTACGGCACCAGCTGGTCGGCGGTCCCGTGGATCTCGATCACCGAAACCGGCCGGTTGGGACGGCACTCGTCCAGGATCATCCCGCCTGCCACTGCGCCCACACCGCTGACGCGCCCGGACAGCTCGCAGCCGAGGCGGTAGGCCATCATCCCGCCGGCCGACACCCCGACGGCGAACACGCGCGCAGGGTCGACGTTCTGGCGCACCCGGACGTCGTCGATCACCCGGGCTAGGAATGCGACATCGTCGGGAGAAACGCTAGCGCCGCCCAGACAGCAGTAGCCCGCGTTCCACGTCTGGTTGACGCCCTCGGGATAGGCCACGACGAACCCGGCCCTGTCCGCCGTCCGATCGAACTGCGTCGCTTCCACCATGCTCTGCGCGGAGTTCCCGACGCCGTGGAGCATGAGCACGAGGGGCGCTGGGCGGCTGCGATCAAGCGACAACGGCGCGAACAGGCGGTACGTGCGGGACAGGCCGCCCACCTCCAGCGTCCGTTGCTGTATCGCCGGAGGAGGGGGCGGTTCGGCCTGATCCCCCGCGCCGTCGCAGGCGGCGAGGACGGTGACAAAGACCACGGTCAGCGCCGTCCGCCTGACCCTGGTGCCGCGCCCTGCCCAAAGCCCGTCGCTCCGGATCACTCCGACCTTCCCAAGCGTCGGCTCGCCGCGAGCGCCAACCCTCTCACCGGACAGCACTCCTCCAGGCGTGAGCGCCCGCTGCTGGGCCGGGCGGCCCCCGCATTACTCATTGACATCTGTCGATAGATCGGCTCTACTAATCGACATCGGTCAATTGAACCACAGGGGGTCTACCGATGTCTCGTCTCCAGTTGGCGCTCAACGTTGATGATCTCGACGTCGCCGTGGCCTTCTACTCAAAGCTGTTCGCCACCGAGCCCGCCAAGCTCCGGGAGGGGTACGCCAATTTCGCTCTCGCCAACCCGCCGTTGAAGCTGGTGCTCTTCGAGCAGCCGGGCAGGGGTGGCACGATCAACCACCTGGGCGTCGAGGTGGAGAGCCCAGAGGAGGTCGGCGCAGCCCAGAGCCGGCTGGCCCGCGAGGGTTTAGCGACTGCCACCGAGCAGGGTGTGGCCTGTTGCTACGCCCGCCAGGACAAAGTCTGGGTAGATGGCCCGTCGGGCGAACCCTGGGAGATCTACACCGTGCTGGAGGACGTCGAGATGCCGGGCGGCCAACTGCGAACGGTGGACCCCGAGACGGACCGGAGCTGTTGCGCCGTCGCGGAGGGGGAAACCGTTGCGGCGGGTTCGTCGGCCTGCTGTTGAGGTGACCAACAGGAACCTCGCTCGGGTGGTGGCGGCCGAGGCCCTCGGCTCGGCGCTCCTGCTTGTCGCCATCGTCGGTTCGGGCATCGCCGCTCAGCGGCTGTCGCCCGGCAACACGGGTCTCCAACTCTTCGAGAATGCGGCAGCGACCGCTGCCGCCCTAGTTGCCATCATCCTTGCCGTCGGACCGGTCTCCGGAGCCCACCTGAACCCCGTGGTCACCCTCGCCGATCGCATCTTCGGCGCTCTCAGCAATGCGGAGGCGGCCGCTTACCTCTTCGCCCAGGCGCTGGGTGCCGCCCTGGGGGTCATCGTCGCCAACCGGATGTTCTCGCTGCCCGCTATCGAGCTGTCGACGACGAGCCGTAGCTCGGGCGGGATGTGGCTTGGTGAGGTGGTTGCCACGTTTGGGCTGGTACTGGTGATTTTCGCGGTCGCGCGCTCCGGTCGGGCGTCGCTCGCTCCGTTCGCCGTCGGCTCCTACATCGGTGCGGCCTACTTCTTCACCTCCTCGACGAGCTTCGCCAACCCGGCCGTGACGGCTGCTCGAACGCTCTCCGATACCTTCGCCGGCATTGCGCCCGCGTCGGTTCCCGCCTTCGTGGTTGCTCAGTTGGTTGGCGCTGGCGTGGCGGTGGCGACAGTTCGGTTCCTGTACCCGGGGGTGGAGCAGGCCGCGGACGACGTCGTCATCCCTCATGAGACCGGTCAAACGGTTCCCGAAGCGGAGGTCACGGCGTGGAGGAGCTGAGGGACTCCGAGCGGGTGGCGATTAAGGCCATCGTCGACACGATCGCCCTCGATGTCCTCGGCGTCCTCTCGGTCGAGACCGTTGAACGGTTCATCACCGAGTCCTACATCCAACTAGCCCGGTCCGCCTCGGTGCAGCAGACGTGCCGCTGCTGACCGAACGGTTCGCACGCGAGTGCCTGCGGACGCTCGCCCAAGTCCAAGGAGTAACCGTGTCCGAAGTTCCCGAGGTGCTCTTCGTCTGCGTCCACAACGCCGGCCGTTCACAGATGGCCGCCGCTCTGCTCGACCATCACGCCCAGGGCACGGTTCACGTCCGGTCCGCCGGCAGTGCGCCGGCGAGCGAGATCAACCGTGCCGTTGTCGATGCTATGGCCGAGTGGGGCATCGACATCTCCAAGGAGTTTCCGAAGCCGCTGACGGATGAAGTCGTACGGGCGGCCGACGTGCTCGTCACCATGGGCTGCGGCGACGCCTGCGCTGTCTACCCAGGCAAGCGCTACCTCGACTGGGAGCTGGCAGATCCTGCCGGCAAAGGTGTCGAGGCTGTCCGACCCATACGCGACGAGATCGACCGCCGAGTGCGGGCGCTGCTCGCCGAACTCGTCCCGGCCAAGGCGTAAACCGTCCGAGGTCGAAGGCCTTATCGCCGGGCGACAGGGCTCCGCGTCGCTCCCGCCCGTACGCTGTGCTCGACGATTGGCCGACCAACCGCGGGAGACGCCTGGCGCACAGGCGATCGCCGCGGACGCCCTTCCACCCCGGGAGGGCGATCGAGAGGAGAAGGAAATGCCGCTGTATCTATCGCGGTTCAGCTACACGCCCGAGACTTGGGCGAGGTTGATCCAAAATCCAGAAGACCGTCGAAACGCCGCTCAGGCCTACATCGAGTCCGTGGGCGGGAAACTCCACGGTTTCTGGTATGGCTTCGGCGCCCACGACGGGTACACGCTCTGGGAGGCGCCTGACAACGTATCGATGGCGGCCGTTGCGCTTGCCATCGCTGCTGGGGGCGCCCTCAGCTCACTAGACACGGCAGTTCTCCTGACGGTCGAGGAGACGATGGACGCTCTGCGTAAGGCGGGGAACGTCCAGTACCAGCCCCCGGGTATGTAGCGCTCGCCTGCCGCTCAGAGACGGGGGCAGCCGCCGCCCTGCCCGTCGCCCCAAAGTTGCGATCTGCGCGCCCCGGGCGCCCGTTTCGGAGGGTCAAGCGTTGCGTCGCGTACGTTTTCAGCTCGATGCCCGAAGCCGCTCGCCACCTCCTGCTCGTGCGCCACGGTCAATCAGTGTGGAATGCCGAGGACCGGTGGCAGGGGCAAGCCGACCCTCCCCTGTCCGAGCTCGGCGAGGCGCAGGCCCGGGAGGCGGCCAGACGGATGGCGGAGATGGGGTTCTCGTTGGTCGTCGCTTCGGACCTGCAGCGGGCCCGGCGGACGGCGGAGATCCTCGCCGCGGCGGTGGGAATGGGCGTGAGGCTCGAGGCCGGTCTGCGCGAGATCGACGTGGGGGAGTGGGAGGGGCTCACCCGGGCAGAGATCAAGGCCCGGTGGCCCCGGGAACTGACTGACTGGTCGCAGGGTCGGAGGGAATCGCCGCTAGGCGGCGAGACCCGGAGTCATCTGGCCGAACGGGCGCGGTCCACCTTGACCCGGCTCGCCGCCGAGGCGGGCGCAGGTGAGCGGATACTCGTCGTCACCCACGGCGCCCTGATCCGCAGCCTCGACCGGGCGCTCGGCGTCCCATCCGAGACCATGCCAAACCTGGGCGGGCGGTGGTATCAGGCCGACGGCAACGGCGCGCTCGTGCCCGGAGCGGTCGTGTCGCTAGCGGACCCCGAGGACACAACCCTGTCGCGCAACCCGTAGCACGATCGGCAACTGAAACTTGAGGCGTAGCTCGGCACCCACGGTCGAGCAGGTCGGGCGAGGGATACGTGGGCCGTCGCCAGTCCCATAGAGCACCGAACAGCCCTGCAGCCAGGGGGAGGAAGGGCGAGCCCTAAGCGGCATGGGCGACGGACCACACAGCCGGGCTCAGCCCTCTCGTACAGTGTACGAGGCTGGTTGGGATAGTCAGAGGGGCCACGCCCTATCCCCCGATGGCTCTCCGTAACAGACGGTCCTTGACGCGGTTGGGAACGACGATGTTGAGCAGCTCGACCACGGGTGCGTCCCGGCCGACGCGATAGTGGGCCCGGGGACGGCTGGCGGTCAACGCCCGGCCGATCACCTCGGCTGCCCTCCGCGGGTCTCCCATACGCCGCCGCGTCTTTTCCAGGATCTGTAGCGAGCGGTCGTAGGCAGTTGGGCGGGCCGATCCCTCCCGTCGACGCAGCAGATCGTCGCGCGCCTTGTCCCAGATGCCGGTCTTGAGCCCGCCGGGCTCGATGAGCACCACATCGACGCCGTACGCTGCCACTTCTCGACGAAGGGCGTCGGTGACGGCCGACAGCGCGTGCTTGGACGCCCCGTACCAACCGGTCATGGCGCCGGTGGCATGGGCCTGGACCGAGGAGACGTTGACGATACGGCCCTCGCCTCGGCGGCGCATGAAGGGGAGCGCCTGCGCGGCCAGGCGCATGGGGGCGACGACCATGACGTGGAGCTGACGGAGCGCCTCTTCTTCGGAAATGTCGATCACCGCGCCCGCGTTCATGTAGCCGGCGTTGTTCACCAGGCCCCAAGGCTCGACGCTTGCGACCAGCTCCTGGCATCCCTGGCGATCCGTCACGTCGACGACGGCCGTCTCCACGCTCGCCCCTGCCTCGCTCGCCGCCTTCTCCAGGACCTCCGCCTTTTCCTCCGAGCGAGCGGTCCCCACCACGCGAAAGCCGAGGCCGGCGACGTGCAGCGCGGTCTCGAGTCCCAGGCCCGAGTTCGCGCCGGTGACGAGCACCGTACGGGCCACGTCCACTCATCTACCCGCCGGAGCTGTCGTCGATGCAGCTCACACTTCCTGGGCCGCATGCTGTTGCAGGCCACGCAGGTACCGCTGAACGATCCGCTGATCGAGGGCGTGCACGAGCGGGCCGACGGGCCTCGCTAGCCGACCTCGGGGTCTCGCGAAGGACGTGATCAAGAACCAGACGTTGTCCTGGTCGTCGCGCTCGACGAAGAACGCCTCCTCGCCCTCGATCAGGTGGTGCGGCAACGTGCCGTAGGCGAAGCCGAAGCGGGCGTCCTCACGGGTGACGGCAACGACCCGACAGGCCACGGTCACGTACAGCGACACGACAGGCACGGCGAGAACGACCGTGAGGCCCTCTTCGACTTCGGCCCACTGTGGATGGACGTGGACGCCCGCCCGTCCGTGCGCTTGCCACCGCCGCAACCCATCGCACGCTCGGCGGAAGACGTCGGGACCCTCACCCAGCCCGACGGCATGGCGACCGTGCCAGTAGCCGCTGGGCAGCGCGGCCATGGTGGCGCCGACCTGGGGGTACGTCAGGTCCTCGTCCCGCTGCTCCCGCACCAAGGCGTCGAGGGTGGCGGAAGATGGCTTGGCGAGCGATAGCACTCCTCTACGGCGCGCCGTCGTCACGCTGGCCGACTCCGCCCGCCACGTCCTTGTGTCGCAGGCGCCCTCCGGCCTCAGACGGGACTGGCGGTGTGAGGCATCGCGGCTCGGGGACGCCGGGGAAGTGGCGTTGCCACGCCACTTCCAGGTCGGCGAGAGTCGGCTGGCCGAGGCCGTCGGGATAGCGAAGTGGCCGCTCGGCTACGCCTCTTGAACGGCGAGGCGATTGAGACGATCCCTGTCTGCTCACCTTGGCGCCTTCGACCAGTGTCATGTCAGGAAGAACCCGGAAGAACCCAACGGGTGGCGTCCTTGCCCAGGTCCGTCCACGCGAAGGCCCGCCGGGGTGTCAGCCGCCAAAACGGCGGAGGGTGGCGGAACCCGTACTTGACCTCGTAGGCATCCATCACCCGCTCGGCCTCGTCCCCCTGCTCCTCGGTGAGCATGACGGTGCCCTCCACGATGACCGGCTCGTCCCCTGAGCCAATGTGCACCGCGACTTGCGGATTCCCGCGCAGGTTGCGCACCCAGCGCACGTCAGATCCTCCACTGAAGTACAGACGGTCGTCCACCCACACACCCCAGACCGGGACGGCGTGTGGCGCCCCCGTAGAACCGGCTGTCCCTACCCAGTAGTCGCGGACCGCCGTCAGCCGTCCGGTGACATACTCCCAGGAGAGCAAGCCCTTCTTGGTTTTAGGGACGCCGTAACCGGGCATCACCGGGCGGCTGGGCTGCGGCTTCCCTTGGTCCGATTCGCTCACTTGCTCCACACTAGGTAGGCACGCTCGGTCCGCTCGCAGCCCGTCGGCGATGGTCAGTAACGAGCCGGGCCGTCGTCGCCGGTCGAACGGCACCGTCGGCGTTCGAAGCTGCCCCGGGCGCACAGCACCGCCCTATGCCCAGCAGGCCCCGGAAGGCGGAGAACTCCTGAGTGAGCACCGGCTCCGACCCCCGCCAGCGGCCGTGGGAGCCAAGCCTTCCTCAGCTCATCGAACCTCCAGCGATGCGTTGGTGAGGTCCACGCGATCGTCGGCGGGATACCACGTCGTCCATGTGCCGCCCGGGCTGCGGATGGACCAGTGGTCGTCCCCGTGCGAACGGCCGGCCACGGTGATCCACTTCCCGCCGATCAGTTGTTGGAGCACCTCGTTGCGCTGGATGATCGCGTCGATGCGCTCGAGGGGCGCCTGGATGATCGCGAGCAGCCGCACCGGTTCGTGGATGCGCCGCTCTCCAACGCCCACTGCCTGCGCGGGGAGGCCGACCTGGAGGTCGCCCCCCTCGCCGAGGACGACGCCGATGCCGCCCACCGGGTTGTGTAGCGTCTTGTCTCCCGCACCGAACTGGTCAGGGTCGACCGACGAGAAGTAGTACTGAGCGGAGATCCA
>JALZEC010000015.1 GCA_030862235.1 Actinomycetota bacterium
CACCTCCGTGCCGGGCGGCACCGAGGCCTGAAGCTCGGCTGCGAGCGAGGGGTCGGCGACCGCCACCCTCTCGGGTCGCAGCGCGTGGGCCTGGCGGGCGAGCACGTCGACCGACCGGTTGGCGCCCAGGGCGACCACCCGGTACCGGTCGGGCTCGGCGTTCACCACCTCGATGGCCTGGGTGCCGATCGACCCCGTGGAGCCGACCAGGCTGACCGTCTTCACGCGAAGTTGAGCAGCCGGACCAGGTAGTAGGTGGCGGGCATCACGAAGAGGAGGGCGTCGATGCGGTCGAGGACGCCACCGTGGCCCGGCAGGAGGGCGCCCATGTCCTTGACCCCCAGGTCCCGTTTGATCATCGACTCGCTGAGGTCCCCCAGCGGCCCAGCCACGGCCACCAGCACGGCCAGCCAGAACGCCTTGCCCCCGTCCCAGGGCGAGATGGCCCGGACCACGATCAGGCACATCAGCAGGGTGGCGAGGCTTCCCCCGACCATTCCCTCGACGGTTTTGCCGGGGCTGATGGCTGGAGCCAATGGCGTCTTGCCACCCCAGCGGCCCACGAAGTACGAGCCGATGTCGTGAGCGACGGTGGCCAGCACGGCGCCCAGCACGAGCCCGATGCCGTGGTCAAGGGGTGCCGTGAGCAGCAGAGCGGCGAAGGACCCGAGGAAAGCCACGTACAGGAACACCATGAGGGTGACGGCCACGTTCATGGTCGGACGGGCCTTGACCACCCCGGCCAGGTACCAGAGCAGGGTGAACACGACGAACACGCCCAACACGAGCGGATAGGCGTCGAGCCCCTGCCAGTACACCGCCCCCACGAGCGAGGGGGCGGCCACCAGCCCGAGCAGCGTGGCCGGCTGATAGCCGCGCGTGCGGAGGCTGTGGTACAGCTCGGCCGACCCCATGGTGAGGACCACGGCCACCAGGAACACCAGGGCGGCGGGGCCGATGGCGGCGGCCACCAGCACCACCCCCCCGGCGACGGCGCCGGTGAGCACCCGCCGGGAGATGTCTCCCCCGCCGCCGCCCCCGCCCCCGCCCCCGCCGCCGGTGCCGGGAGGGGCCATGGGCATGCTCGGCCGGGACGGCGTTGTCGAGATGCGGGTGCGCCCGGGGACGCCACCGTCCCGGCCGCCGACGGTGGCAACGTCGACGTCCTCCTCGTCGGCATCGTCGAACGAGAACGGGACGGAATCGCCCGCCTTGGCCCGCAACGCGCCAACCCGGTGATCCTCGTCGGCCAGGATCTCCTCGTCGAAGTCGCCCGACTCCCAGTCGGTCGGCTGATCCCGCCACCGGGGACGGGCGGACAGGGCGGACCAGGCGTTCAGGTCCTCGTCCTCGGCGCCGCCCGAATCGTCGGCCAGGATCCGGGGGACCTCGCCGCTCGGCGGTTCGGTCCAATGCTGGGGGAGGGCGTGGCTACCGGTGTCGTTGACCGACGGTGGCGGGGCGGCCAGGGGCTCCTCCTCGTCGTCGAACCAGCTGTGACCGCTGGCCCCGGGGACCGACGGGGAGGGCGCAGGCTCGCGGTCGGGAGGCGCCGGCTGGCTACGGGGAGCCCGACTGGACAGTCCGAACGGGTCGTCATCGTCGTCGTCTCCGAACAGGCTGTTCGTGGTACGCGGCCGCGTCCGACCCTCCCCGGTCCGGGCCAGGACCTCGTCCCAGTGCCGGGCCGCTTCCGCCGCCGCCGGGTCTCGCTCCTCCCGGGGCGTCCGGGGAAGCGGCTCACCGGCCACGGGGGGCTTGTCCACGGCCGCAGGGTCCGCGCCGGGGAAGCGGAGAGAGGGGCGCGGGCCGCTCGGTTGGGGTGGGACATCCCCGAAGCGCAGCTCGTCCTCCGGCTTCTTGGCCGCGACCTGACCGGACTCGATGGCCGCCGCCGCCTCGTCGGCCCCGATGATGCGGACTCCCTCCGCCGCTTGGCGGGGGCCTCGCCGAGCACCGAGCTCGCTCCAGAGGTCGTCGTCGAGGTCGGGATCGACGTCGCGGGGTCCTCCTCCCGTCGACCGGAACTCGAACGACTCCGTCGGGTCGTCGATGCGGTCGTCGTCCATAAACCCTCCTCAACTCTCGTGCTGCGGCTGCCGGCCGTGCGGCCGAGCCGAGGGCTCAGACGTCGAGCAGCTCCTGCTCCTTCCGCGCCAGCATCCGGTCGATCTCAGCTATCTGCTCGTGGGTCATCTTCTCGAGCTCTTTCTCAGCCCGTTCGAGGTCGTCAGCCGAGATGTCCCCGTCCTTCTCCAGGCTCTCGAGCTCCCGCCGAGCCTCGCGCCGGACGTTGCGAGCCGCCACCCGGCCCTCCTCCGCCTTGTGCCGAACCACCTTGACCAGCTCCTTCCGCCGCTCGGACGTGAGCTGGGGGAACACCAGACGGATGACCTGCCCGTCATTGGAGGGATTGATGCTCAGGTCCGAGTTCTGGATGGCCCGCTCGATGGCCTTGAGCGAGTTCTTGTCGTAGGGCGAGATGACGAGCACCCGTGCCTCGGGCACGCTGAACCCGGCGAGCTGCTGGAGGGGCACGTCCGTCCCGTAGTAGTCGACCTTGAGCTTCTCCACCAAGGCGGGTGTCGCCCGTCCGGTGCGGATGGTGGCGAACTCGCCCTGGGTGTGGAGCACGGCCTTGTGCATCTTGTCGCCCGCCTCGGAGAGGACGATCTCGATGACAGATGGGTCGACGGAGCCGCTCATGGCCACACCGTCCTAGCCCGTGTGCCAACCGAGCACCACATCGCGCTGCATTTGACTACTGCGTTCGGCCACGCAGGCGGCCGTGCGTTCGGCCACGCAGGCGCCGCTCCGCTCGGATGTTCGCTCATTGCCGCACCAGCGTACCGATCGACTCACCCTCGAGGGCGCGACGGATGTTGCCCGGCTCGGTCAGGCTGAACACGACGATCGGCAGCTGGTTGTCCATGCAGAAAGTGATGGCGGTCGAGTCCATGACCTTGAGGCCGCGGTTGAGCACCTCGATGTAGGCCACCTCGTCGAACTTGGTCGCATCCGGATTGAGGAGGGGGTCGTCCGTGTAGACCCCGTCCACCCCCGAATGGGTGCCCTTGAGAATCGCCTGGGCTCCAATCTCAGCCGCCCGCAGCGCAGCCGTCGTGTCCGTGGTGAAGAACGGGTTCCCAGTGCCGCCGGCGAGGATGACGACCCTTCCCTTCTCCAGATGGCGCTGCGCCCGGCGCCGGATGTAGGGCTCGGCCACCTGCGCCATCTGGATGGCGGTCATGACGCGGGTGGGCTCGCCCAGCTTCTCCAGCGCGTCCTGCAGGGCAAGGCCGTTGATGACCGTGGCCAGCATGCCCATGGTGTCGGCCTGCGCCCGGTCCATCCCTGCCCCGGCACCGGCCATCCCCCGCCAGATGTTGCCCCCGCCGACCACGATGGCGACCTCGGTGCCGAGCTCGCGGCGGACCTCGGCCACCTCGGAGGCGATGCGGGCGACGATGGCGCCGTCGATGCCGTAGCCCGCGGCACCTGCGAAGGCTTCGCCGGAGAGCTTCAGGACGACGCGAGACCAGCGCGGCCGGAGGTTGGCGCCGTCGCCGTCCCCGTCGGCCCCGTGGTGCGGGCGCTCGGCCGCAGGCGGTGGGTCGGCCGGCAGGCCGTCGGCGGGCAACCGCTCAGTCAACCGGGTCGGATCCCGCGGGCCGCGGCCGGCGCGGCCGAAGTCACCGGCCGATCTCCACCTGCGCGAACCGGGTGACTTTGGCCCCGCCCAGCAGCTGGGTGATCGTCTTCTTGGCGTCGCGGACGTAGGCCTGCTCGAGCAGCACGTTGTCCTTGAAGAACCCGTTCAGGCGTCCTTCGACGATCTTGGGAATCGCCTGCTCGGGCTTCCCCTCGTTGCGCGTGAGCGTCTCGAGCACCTCCCGTTCCGACTGGATGCGGTCGGCTGGGACCTCTTCGCGCGTCAGCCACTGCGGCCGCATCGACGCGACGTGGAGGGCGATCTCGTGGGCCAGCTCCCGCTCGCCTCCCGCCAGCTCGACGAGGACACCGTTGACCCCTCGGTCGTTTTGGACGTGCAGGTAGGTGTCCACGACGGCGCCGTCCGCCGCCTCGAACCGGACCACCCGGCCGAGGTCGATGTTCTCCTTCAGGGTGAGGCGCAGGTTGTCGAGCTGCTCCTTGAACTCGTCGACCGCCTGCTCGCCCTGCTCGGCCACTGCCGCCGCCAGCTCGTGGACCAGGGCGGTGAACTCGGGAGACTTGGCGACGAAGTCGGTCTCGCACCGAAGCTCGACGAGGGCGGCGGCGGAACCCGTGTTGGCCGCGGCGACCGCGCCCTGTTGGTTGGCCCGGTCGGCTCGCTTGGCCGACTGGGCCAGGCCCTTCTCGCGCAGCCAGCGGGTGGCTTCCTCGAAGTCTCCGTCGTTCGCATCCAAGGCCTTCTTGGCGTCCATCATGCCCACGCCGGTCAACTGGCGCAGTCGCTGCACATCCTTGGGGCCGTAACTAGGCATCGGGATCAAGCCTCCGTCGGCTTGTTGCGGGGTGTGGCGGTCGATGCGTCGGCGGGGGCGGGCCCGGGACCGAGTGTCTCGAGCAGGTCAGCGGCGGGCTCGGTGCCAGGCGCGGTGGTCGGCTCGGGTGGCTGGTCGCCCACGGTGGCCGGCTCCGGCGGCTGGTCTCCAACCGTCGCCGGCTCCGGCGGCTGGTCGCCGACGGTGGCGGGCTCGCTCGGCTGGGTGCTGGCAGCGGGTACGGCGGGCGCGGGGGGCGCGGGGG
>JALZEC010000441.1 GCA_030862235.1 Actinomycetota bacterium
CTCTCAATGACTGGTTCCGCGGCCGCTGGGCGCGGTGGGCGGAGGACGTCTTGCTCGATCCTGAGGGCATCTTCGAGCGCGACGAGGTCGAGCGCATCCTCGCCCTCCAACGCGACGGTTGCTCCAATGCCGAGAGGATCTACGCCCTTGTGCTCTTCGAGCTGTGGCGCCGCGAGTACCGCGTGGAGGTGCCGAACGAGCGGGCGGCAAACGTGGCGAGTTGAGATGAGGCCCGGCCTCCTGCAACTCATGTGCTGCCCGACCTGTGAAGGTGAGCTCGTCCTCCGCGACGCCGTCGAGCGTGACGGAAGGGTCGAACGCGGACGGCTCGATTGCGCGGCCTGTTCCCGCTCCTCACCGATACGGGATTTCGTGCCGCGCTTTGCCCCAGAGGACAACTACGCGAGCAGCTTCGGATTCCAGTGGGGTCGGTTCCGGCGGACGCAGCTCGACTCCTATACGGGAGTCCCGATCTCGAGAGAGCGGTTCTTGCTTCAGAGCGGGTGGGAACCGTCCGACCTCGACGGTTGCCTGGTGCTCGACGCCGGCTGCGGTGCCGGCCGTTTCGCCGAGGTCGCTCTGGACTGCGGAGCGACGGTCGTTGCCGTTGACTACTCGTCGGCCGTTGACGCCTGCTACGAGAATCTCGGCGACAACCCGCGCCTCAACGTGTTGCAGGCGGACATCATGGCGCTCCCGCTGCGAACCGGTTGCTTCGACTACGTCTACTGCTTCGGCGTGCTCCAACACACACCCGAGCCGGGCGCTGCGCTCTTCGCCCTAACTCGACCACTGCGTCCCGGGGGACGCCTCTCGGTGGATGTCTACATGAAGACCGGCTTCGAGCTCCTGTGGCCGAAGTACTGGCTCCGGCCGCTGACGAAGCGCATGGACAAGGAAAGGCTCTTCCGTCTCGTTACTAGAGTCGGACCGTCCCTGTTGCCCATCAGCTCACTCATGGGTCGCGCGCCACGCATCGGTCGAAGGCTCAGGTACCTCGTCCCCGTCGCGAACTACGAGGGCGTCCTCCCGCTCACTCAGGAGCAGCTCCGGGACTGGTCGATCCTCGACACGTTCGACATGCTGTCGCCCGCGTACGACCAGCCGCAGTCGCCCGAGACTCTGACCCGGTGGTTGTCGGACGCAGGAATGACGGACGTCGAGGTCCTTCGGACCGGCCACCTCGTCGGACGAGCCGTGAAACCGGGCTCTGCGACGACGAGACAGTGAGCCGACGCGGACCGCGGCCCGGACAGAAACCAACCAGTTCGACGCTTCTGGTGTTCGCGCCAGCGGCGAGCGGTGGCGGACCGCTGCGCTACCTGGAGGAGGGCCTGCCGTCCATCGCCCAGGCGTGGGGTGATCCCGTGGTCGTGGCCCTCCCGGCGCAGAGCGTCCATCTCCTCGCCCCGGCGGCGGGGGACAACGTGGAGGTGGTGAGCCTGACCGGCAGCGGGCGCGGCGGCCGGGCCGGTCACCTGCTCCGATCGCAGCTCCACGCCCTGCGGCTGTACCGCGAGTATCGGCCGGCAGTGACGTACTGCCTGGGCAACACGTCGTATGTCGGCCCGCTGGCCCCGTCGGTGACCCTGGTCCAGAACGCCGCCCGCCGCCGGGACCTGGAGCACCCGCAGCCGGAGCTCGCCCTGTACCTCCGCATGGTTGCCATTTCCATCGGCGTGTCGACCCTCCGCAGCCGAAGGCTCATTGCCGTCTCGAACTACACGAAGTCGCTGGTGCCGACCCGCCGCGGCCGCCGCCGCACCGAGGTCGTCCACCACGGCGTGCGGCCGTTCCTGCCGTCGCCGGGCGTCAGTCAGAGCGCGGACACCCAGCGCGTGACGGTGGCCGGCTCGATCTATTCGTACAAGGGCATAGAGCTGGCTATCGAAGCAATAGCCAAGTCCTCTGGCCGCCGCTGGGAGCTGCGCTTGGCGGGACCGGTAATGGAACCGCCCTATGCTGCGTATCTGAGGGACCTCGCAAACGAGCGGGGAGTGGGCGAACAGGTGAGGTGGCTGGGGGCCCTGGAACACGATCAGCTCCTATCCGAGGTCAGCACGACCGACGTCTTCCTGATGGTGTCGAGGGCTGAGGCTTGCCCCAACGTCCTCCTTGAGGCGGCGATCGTCCGGCCGGATCGGGTCATCCTCGGGGTTCGGTTCCCATGGAACGACGAGTATCAGGACCTGTTCGATGCCAGGTGCCCGAGCAACGAGCTGCACCGTCTCCTCGACGAGGCTGCGCTGCAGTCGCCTCCTTCTGTCGTCGAAAGGCGCCGTGAAGCCATCGCTGGGTACTCCTGGGAACGTACGGCGGCGCGCACCGTCGCCGTCCTGAGAGCGGCCGCTGGTCTCGAGGGGCACGACGAGCGACGACGACAGCCCGGTGCTGCCCACTGAGATCGAGCGACGAGCTCTTCGCACTCGCTGATGACGGGCTTCACCCCATGAACATCCTTCTTCTGACGCAGCTGTTCCAGCCCGAGCCCGCCCACCTGAAGGGGCTCGCCTTTGCCAAGGAACTCGTCCGCAGAGGACACCACGTGGAGGTCCTCACCGGCTTTCCCAACTACCCCGTGGGGCGCTTGTACGACGGCTACACGATGCAACCCTGGTGTCGCGAGGATTTGGAAGGCGTCCGAGTCACCCGTGTCGCCATGATCCCCAGCCACGACGACCGGGCACTGCATCGCGTCGCCACCTATTCGAGCCTCGCCCTTCTTGCCACCGTGTTCGGGCCGCTGCTTCTCGACCCGCGGAAGTTCGATGTGGTCCACGTATACGAGGGACCGGTCACGCTGGCCCTTCCCGCCATCGCCTACCAGGTTTTGGGACGGGTCCCTTACGTCCTCGACGTCCAAGATCTATGGCCCGAAAGCGCTGAGTCCTCCGGGATGGTTCGCAGCCCCTGGATCTTGAATGCGATCGACCGGTGGTGTCGCATGAGCTACCGGCGGG
>JALZEC010000450.1 GCA_030862235.1 Actinomycetota bacterium
TCGGGCGACGCCGACGCCATGATCTGCATGGGCGTCAACGACTCGGCCTACGACCCCAACGCCCACACCGTCATCTCCAACGCCAGCTGCACGACCAACTGCCTGGCGCCGATGGCCAAGGTCCTCCACGACCGCTTCGGCATCGACCAGGGCTTCATCACCACGGTCCACGCCTACACCTCAGACCAGCAGCTCCAAGACCTGGCTCAGGTCTCCCGCTCGGGGAAGCCCGACCTGCGCCGCATGCGGGCCGCCACCGTGTCCATCGTCCCCAACACCACGGGGGCCGCCCGGGCCATCGGCACCGTGCTGCCCGACCTCGAGGGCCGCCTCGACGGGATGGCCCTCCGGGTGCCGGTCATCAGCGGCTCGATCACCGACCTGGTGGCCACCGTGGCCACCGAGACGACGAAGGAGGAGGTCAACGCCGCCTTCGCCGAAGCCGTCGCCGCCGCCTCGTACCGGGGCGTGGTGCAGTACACCGAGGAGCCCCTCGTCTCGGCCGACATCGTCGGCAACCCGGCGTCGTGCATCTTCTCCGCCCCCGACACCATGGTGAAAGGCCGGTTCGTCAAGATCCTCGGCTGGTACGACAACGAGTGGGGCTACTCGAACCGGCTCATCGACCTGGCCGCCTTCATCGCCCGCTAGCTCTCCTTCACGCCCGGCGCCAGCCGGACGCGATCAGATGATCGAGAAAGAGCTGATGTGTGGCGGCGAGGGGCTTGTTGGCCGCTCTTACGAGATGCCAGGCCCGTTCCAGGGGAAGCGGACCGTAGCGCCACTCCTCGAGGGCACCGTTGAGGAGGTACTCGTCGACGGCGTCTCGGGAGATGAGGGTGATCCCCAGGCCGATTCGCACGCTCTCGACGATGGCGCCGTTGGATCCGAGGGTCAGGACACGGGGGGCGACGTCGAGTTGTCCGAGCAGTTCCTCGGCGCTCGCTCGAGTTCCCGAGCCGGATTCACGGAGCAACCAGGTCGCCTGGGCAAGTTCGTCGAGGGAGACCGACCGTGTCGCACTGCGGAGTTTTGATCGGTTGCCGCCACCTGGGTGGACGGCCACCAGGACGAGTTGGTGGGGTCGGGTGGCCAGCGTGTTGGCCGTCGCCGGGGGCCGGCCGCCGATTGCCACGTCAGCCTCGTGGTGGGCGAGCAGGTCCCAGACCCGACGGCGGTTTCCGACTTCGAGGGAAACATCGACGCCCGGGTGCCGGGTCACGAAGCTGGCCAGGAGCGACGGGGCGAGGTGCTCCCCGGCGCTGGTCACGGCGGCCAGCCGAACCCGGCCCCGTTCGGGCTGGGCTGCCCCAACCGCTGCCGCCATCCCCTCGTCGAGCAGGCCGAGAGCTCGCCGGGCGTAGTCGGCGAAGGCGTCTCCGGCGGCGGTGAGGCGCAGCCCTCGTCCCTCGCGCGCCACGAGGGGCACACCGACCTCCTGTTGGAGGCTGGCGATGACGGCGGAAACGGCAGGCTGGGTGACGACGAGCCGTTCCGCCGCGGCGCGTGCGGACCCCGTGGCGGCCAGGGCGAGAAACGTGCGCAGCTGCCCGAGGGTCAAGACGACCTCCCAGCATTCGATAATCGATCCTTGAAGTGTACTCGCAAAAGTCTCAATAGACAGTTGAAGAGTGGGCTGTCAGCATCGCCGCATCAGGCGCACCGCGTCGCAGGGACGAGGAGACAGGATGACCACACCGGAGCGGGCCGACCGGCGGACGGCAGGCGTGACATCGTATGCCCAACTCGGTTACTGGCAGCCCGACTACGAACCGAAGGACACGGACGTCCTGGCCGCCTTCCGGCTCATCCCCCAGCCTGGGGTGGAGCCCACCGAGGCGGGGGCGGCGGTCGCCGGCGAGTCGTCCACCGCCACCTGGACAGTGGTGTGGACCGACCGCCTCTCGGCCTACGAGCACTACCAGGCCAAGTGCTACCGGGTGGAGCCCGTGCCTGGCACGGAGGATCAGTACATCGCCTACATCGCCTACGACCTCGACCTGTTCGAGGAGGGGTCTATCCCCAACTTGACCTCGTCGATCATCGGGAACGTCTTCGGTTTCAAGGCGCTGCGGGCCCTGCGGCTGGAGGACCTGCGGATCCCCACCCAGTACGTGAAGGCCTTTCCCGGCCCCCCACACGGGATCGTCATGGAACGGGAGCACCTCAACAAATACGGCCGCCCCCTCCTGGGCGCCACCGTCAAACCGAAACTCGGTCTGTCCGCCCGCAACTACGGCCGGGTCGTCTACGAAGCGCTGCGAGGAGGGCTCGACTTCACCAAGGACGACGAGAACATCAACAGCCAGCCCTTCATGCGGTGGCGGGACCGGTTTCTGTTCTGCATGGAGGCTGTGAACCGGGCCATGGAGCAGACCGGGGAGATCAAGGGTCACTACATGAACGTGACCGCGGCGACGATGGAGGAAATGTACGAG
>JALZEC010000004.1 GCA_030862235.1 Actinomycetota bacterium
CTGAGTTCGACGAGTACACCATCGTCCTCCGCGGCATGGTTCGGATCGAGCACGAAGGCGGGGCCATCGACGTCCAGGCTGGCCAGGCCATCCACTGCCGGCCCGGGGAGTGGGTCCGGTACAGCACCCCAGGCCCGGAGGGCGCGGAGTACGTCTCCATCTGCATTCCCGCCTTCTCTTTCCACATCGTGCACCGGGACCCGGATTGACGACGCGGCGTCACGCGGGACGGCGGTCGCGTCCCCGTTGCCGAGGGCCCGCCGAGGCGAGAGCGTTGGTCAGGCCGATCATGGTCGTGCCGAGCAGCACGTAGATCCCCACCGCCACGACCAGGCCGGCGGCGTCCGCCGCAGCTCCGATGGCGACAGGGATCCAGAAGCCCGACAACTCAGCGGTGGACAGGACGGCCTTGGTCGCCCCGACCTGGCCCGGCCGGATGGTGAGCGTCCGGTGTTGGAGCCCGAGCCACGCAATGTTGAGACCGACGGAAGCGACGAAGGCACCGACGGCCACGACGGGCACGACCGGCACGGTGGTGATCACCACCGCGGCCGCGGTGACCAGGAACGCACCACGGACCAGGAGGGCGTCGTCGGACCACGCGTCGAGCGGCCGGGCCAGCACCGCATAGGTCACGACTCCGCCCGCCAGGCCGATCACGGTCACGACCGTGGCCGCCGAGGTGGACGCTCCTCGGACCTCCTCGAGCAGAGCGATGGTGAAGCCGACAAGCGGTTCGTCGAACGGGTTCATGAGGACCCCGACGAGGGCGAGCATCCACACCCGGCGGTCGGTGACGACGCTCCACAAGCCGGACCCCGTCTCGCTGCCGGCGTCCGCTGCGTCTTGGCCACGGCGGGGGGCGGGAAGCGGTGAGGCGGCCAGGAGCACGCCGTAGACGCCCATGAGCACGGCCGCGACCAGGAACGCCCATCGCCAGGACAGGCCCGCCACCGCCACGCCGACCACGAGCGCCGGGCCGGCCAGGTCACCGATCGTGGCCAGCAGGTTGGAGCGGGTGAGGTAACGGCGGAGATCGTCGCCCGCTAGCTCGACGAGGGCCACCTCGGCGGCGTCGACCATTGCCGTCGAGGCGACGCCCATCACGAAGGCAGCCGCCAGAAGGATCTCGAAGGACGGGCCGAGGCCGAAGGCAGCCAGGGCGAGAGCGAAGCCAAACGCACCTCCCGCCGCGATGGCCCGGCGGCTGAACCGGTCGGCGGCGACCGTGAACGCGCCGCCTACGAAGGCTCCGGGGCCCACAACGGCCAGGACGGTGCCCGCCTGGGCGTAAGTCAGCCCCAGATCGGCACGGAAGGACTCCAGGGTTCCCGAGGGGAGAAAGTAGGCGGCCTCGTCGGCCAGCCGCACGAGCAGCACGGCGACGAGTGCGGTGACGGGCGCCCGGGCGAGCACCGGGAGGCCCCGAAGCAGGTGGAGGCGTCAGTAGTGGGCGAGACGGTTCACGTCTCCAGATTAGAAGCCGGCGGTCGGATCTGCGCCGGATATGGGGTACGTCCCCATAGGCATGACGAACCTCCTGCTCCAGCCGCGGATCAACCGTCCGCTCACCCGCCTGGTCCGCCCCCTCGCCCGGTTCCTCCCCACCGACGTGTTGTGGCACCTCCCGGTCGTGGGAGCGGTCGAGGTCGCCCTTCCGGAGGTGCCCGAGACGTCCATCATCATGCTCAACCCGGGGACCGACCGGGTGGCGTCAATGCTCTTCTGGCGGGGCGGCGTAGAGGGGTGGGAGCCCACCACCATCCGGCTCTTCCTCGGCCTGCTCCGCCCGGGCTCGACCGTGCTCGACGTGGGCGCCAACACCGGGCTGTTCTCCCTGCTGGCGGCGCGCCGCGAACCAGGGGCGCGGGTCCACGCCCTCGAGCCCGTAAACCAGGTGTTCCGCGTTCTCGAGGACAACGTCGCCGCCAACCGGCTGGAGAACGTGACGTGCCATCGGCTCGCATGCGGCGAGAAGCCCGGGCGTGTGACCATCCACGTTCCCGAGAACGAGCCCATCCCGATGATGGCTTCCCTGGTGGCGGGCTGGAGTAGGGGCAGGCACCGCCGCGAGCAGGTCGAATGTGTGACCGTCGACGGGCTCGTCGAGAAGATCGGCCCGAACCGCGTCGACGTTCTCAAGGTCGACGCCGAGGGCAGCGAGGACGCCGTGCTCCGCGGCGCAGTGACGACGCTCGAGCGGTACCGGCCGTTCGTCTTCTGCGAGGTGCTCGAGCGCGGAGATCTCGGCTGGGCGGTCATGGAGGCATTGCACGGCCTTGACTACTGCTTCTTCGCTCTCAGCCCCACCGGAGTGCGGCCGTCAGCGACCGTTCTCGGCGGCGCCGACGGCGACGAGAGCCACAACTACCTGTTCGTCCCCCGAGACCGCCTGGCGGGGGCGACCCCCCTGCTCTCAGGCGCTCGTACTCACGTCCCAGCCGAGCAGGATGTCCTCGGCGGTCATGTGGACCGCCCGGTTGGTCAGACGGATCCCGTCCTGAACCCGGTTGACTCCCAGGGGGCCGACCGCCTCCGTCCCCGCCCCGAGGATCATCGGGGACACGGCCACGACGATCCGGTCGACGAAACCCTCACCCAGCAGTGAAGTGATGACTTCGGCCCCTCCTTCTACCAAGAGCGACCGGATGCCCTCCTGACGCAGTACGGCCAGGGCGCTCCTCAGGTCGACACCGCCGGGCCCGCTCGGCACCACGCGCACGCGCACGTGACGACGGGTGAGCGCCTGCCGGCGGGCGGGAACCGAGCGGTCTGTCGTCACGATGAGGGTGGGCGCGGCGGCGTCCAGGACCCTTGCTCCGTCCGGCACGCGCAGCGTCGAGTCCACGACGACCCGCACCGGTGAAGCCCCCGGGACCATCCGGACGGTCAGCTGGGGGTCGTCGAGGAGCACGGTCCCGGTCCCCACCAGCACGGCATCACAGGCCGCCCGCAAGCTATGGGAGATGCGTCGCTCGTCCTCGCCGCTGATCCAGCGGGCGTCGCCGGTCGAAGTGGCGATGCGCCCGTCCACGCTCTGGGCGTACTTGAGGACCACGTACGGGCGGTCCGGCTTGGGGACGACCTCTCCGATGAGCTGGCTGGCGTCCAGCCCGCGGACGAGCTCGCCGCCGACGGCGTCGCCTGCCGGTTGCAGATGGCCGAGCGAACGCTCCTTCGTGCGGAGGTAGGCCAGGT
>JALZEC010000042.1 GCA_030862235.1 Actinomycetota bacterium
GTTCACCTGGTACACGTCGCCGTCGGCGATGGCCTCACGAATCGCCTGCACGCCCTTGCCGAAGGCGAACGGGTCGAGGCTCGACCGCCAGCGGTGCCGCCCCACTCCTCCCCACCGTGACGCGGCCGCCACCGCCCGTGCCGGCGAGCAGGACTTGAACCGGGCACAGACCGGGGAGGCATCAAAGGGGAGCACGACGACCCACGTCCCCGCCGAGTCCAGGGCGGAAAGGTCAGAGGTGAGGTCGACGAGGCCCTCGAACAGCCGGCCCCCGACAAGGGCGACGTCGGGAGCCACGACCACGGGGTTCAGCCTAGGAGTCCTGCCCGTTTGGCCGGGAGTGGGCCGGGCTACCCTTCAACTGTGGCTGCCCCCACTCGTTACGCGCGCCCTCAGCCACCTCGGTCTTATGTGCGCGACCACGGGCGGCGCGGCTGGGTCCCCATCCTCCTCAAGGCGCTCATCGTGCTGGTGGCGGTCGCCGTCCTGATCGCGGGATCGGCATATGTCTACATCCGGAACCAGCTCGGCAAGATCAACCGCCTCGACATCCCCGAGCTCCAGGACGACGTGGCCGGGGGGGTCATGAACGTCCTGCTCGTCGGCTCGGACAGCCGGGAGCGCACCGAGGGGGATATCGCCGCCGCCACCGGCAAGGGCGAAGCGGGCACCGAAGGGCAGCGCAGCGACACGATCATGGTGTTGCACATCGACGCCGACAGGCAGAAGGCGGCGATCCTCTCCATCCCCCGCGACCTGTACGTGCCCATCGCCGGCACGGGATACCGGGACAAGATCAACGTCGCCTTCGCCGTCGGCGGCGCCCCCCAGCTCATCCAGACCATCCAGGAGAGCCTTGGCATCTCCATCAACCACTATGTCGAGGTGGACTTCGCCGGGTTCGAGCGCATGGTCAACACCCTCGGGGGGGTGAAGGTCTACGTCGACGCGCCCGCTCGAGACGAGATGACCGGATTGGACATCCCCGTTCGGGGCTGCGTCCAGCTCGACGGCTACCAGGCGCTGGCCTTCGTCCGCAGCCGCTACTACGAGTCGTACGAGAACGGGGTCTGGGTCGAGGACCAGTCGTCCGATCTGGGCCGCATCCAGCGCCAGCAGGACTTCATCCGCCGGGTCATGAAGAAGGCGGTCTCTCAGGGCATCACCAACCCCATCACCTTGAACCGCATGGTGCAGATCGGCGTCGACAATGTGACGCTCGACCGGGGGATGTCGACCACGGACATCGTCACCGTGGCCCGCCGGTTCCGGTCGCTCGACCCCGACACGGTGGAGATGTTCACCCTGCCCACCGAGCGCGCCTTCCGGGGCGACGCCGACGTCCAGATCCTGGAAGAGGTGGAGGCCCAGGAGCTCATCGACAAGATCAACGGCAAGGCCCCCCTCGATTCGGGGCCGGAACGCACGAGCGACGTCCGCGTGCGGGTGCTCAACGGCAACGGTGGCGACGGGACCGCGGGCAAGGCCGCCTTCTCCCTCCGCCAGGTCGGCTTCGTCATCGGCTCGACCGATACGGGGGATGCCGACTCGTACGCCTACCGGCGCACGATCATCCGCCACGCTCCCGGCAAGGAGGCCAAGGCCGAGCTGCTGAGGAGCTACCTGGACGCGGGCGCTGTGCTCGAGGAGGACAGAACCCTGGGCACCGTCGACGTCGCCCTGGTCATCGGCGCCGACTACACGGGGGTCCGACCGGGGCCGGCGGCCCCGTCGAGCAGCACGCCGGACGCGAGCGCCGCTCCCGCCGACGAGCCGGCGACCAACGGTCCCCCACCCGGTCCCGCCTGTTGAGCGGGTGAAAGCTCTCATCCCTGCCGGAGGCGAAGGCACTCGGCTCCGCCCCATCACCCACACGAGCGCCAAGCAGCTGGTGCCGGTGGCGAACAAGCCGATCCTGTTCTACGCCCTGGAGGACATAGCCGAGGCCGGGATCACAGACGTGGGCCTCATCCTGGGCGACACCGCCGAGGAGATCGAGGCGGCGGTGGAGGACGGGGGCCGCTGGGGGCTGCAGGTGACCTATCTGCGTCAGGAGGCCCCGCTCGGCCTGGCCCACTGCGTGCTGATGGCCCGCGAGTTCCTGGGGGACGATGACTTCGTCATGTACCTGGGTGACAACCTGCTGGGCGAGGGGGTCACCCAGTTCGTCGAGACCTTCGCCAACGAGCGGGCGGCGGCTCGCATCCTCCTGGCCAAGGTTCCCGACCCCCAGCGTTACGGCGTGGCCGAGCTGGACAACGAGGGCCGGGTGGTGCGCCTCATCGAGAAGCCGACGATGCCTCCGTCCGACCTCGCCCTGGTGGGCGTCTACCTGTTCGACAAGCGCATCCACGACGCTGTCCGAGCCATCAAGCCGTCGTGGCGCCACGAGCTGGAGATCACCGACGCCATCCAGTGGCTGATCGACACCGGGCAGCCCGTCCACAGCCAGGTCGTGAGCGGGTTCTGGAAGGACACGGGCCAGCTCGAGGCCCTGCTCGAGGGGAACCGCCTGGTGCTGGAGTCGATCGAGCCGGCGATCGAAGGCAAGGTCGACGACCGTTCCCGCCTGCTGGGTCGTGTGGTGGTGCAGCCGGGGGCGGAGATCGTCAACTCGGTCGTGCGGGGCCCCGCCATCATCGGGGAGGGCACGCGGGTCGAGGACAGCTTCGTCGGCCCCTTCACGTCGATCTACTACGGCTGTGAGCTGATCCGCTCGGAGATCGAGCACTCGATCGTCCTCGAACAGAGCCGGATCGTGGACATGGGCCGCATCGAGGACTCCCTGATCGGCAAGCAGGTCCACGTCATCCGCTCCCGGTCCCTGCCTCACGCCCACCGGCTCATGCTGGGCGACCACTCCCGGGTCGACCTTGTGTAGGAGGGGCACAGCATGAACGTCCTGGTGACCGGGGGCGCCGGCTTCATCGGGTCGAACTTCGTCCGCTACTGGCTGGGCGAGCACCCCACCGACTCGGTCGTGGTCTACGACCTGCTCACCTACGCCGGCAACCGCGAGAGCCTGGCCGACGTGGAGGGGGAGGGCCGGGTGGCGTTCGTCCAAGCGGACGTGGCCGACGTCGGAGCGGCCGAGGCGGCCCTGCGGGAGTACGGCGTGGACGTGGTCGTACACTTCGCCGCCGAGTCCCACAACAGCCTGGCCGTGCTGGACCCGGGCCGGTTCTTCCGCACCAACGTCCTCGGCACCCAGGGGATGCTCGAAGCGTGCCGGCGCGTGGGGGTGAGGCGGTTCCACCACATCTCGACCTGCGAGGTGTACGGCGACCTCGCCCTCGACTCGGACGAGGCCTTCACCGAGGAGTCCGCCTACCGCCCGCGGACTCCCTACAACGCCTCGAAGGCGGGATCGGATCACGCCGTACGGGCCTACTTCGAGACCTACGGCCTGCCCGTCACCATCACCAACTGCTCCAACAACTACGGCCCGTACCAGTTCCCGGAGAAGATCATCCCCCTGTTCATCTCGCTCGCCCTCGATGACGAGCCGCTCCCCATGTACGCGTCCCTCCACAACCGGCGCGAGTGGCTGCACGTGCTCGACCACTGCCGGGCGGTGGACGCCGTGCTGCAGCGCGGCCGGCTGGGCGAGACGTACCACGTCGGGTCTGGCGTGGAGAAGAGCATCGAGGAGATCGCCGACCTGGTGCTGGCCACCCTGGGCAAGCCGGCCAGCCTGAAGACGATCGTGCCCGACCGGCCGGGCCACGACCGCCGTTACCTTCTCGACTGCTCCAAGATCGTGGCCGAACTGGGGTGGACGCCGCGGATCGGCTTCGAGGCAGGGATGGCCGAGACCGTGGCCTGGTACGCGGCCAACCGGGCGTGGTGGGAACCGCTGCGGGGCCGCGCCCCGGTGGTGGAGGCGGGCTGGGGCCGGCCTGCGTCGCCCGAACCCAGACTCTCGGCCCCCTCGGCCTCGCCCTGATGCGGATCCTCGTCACCGGTGCCGGCGGCCAGGTGGGAGGGGCGGTGGTCGAGGCGCTGACCCAGGGCAGCGGGGCGCATCGCGTCGTCGGCTGTGACCGGCGCGCCCTCGACGTCACCGACCGTGACCAGGTCCTGGCCGCGGTGGCGTCGGTCGAGCCGGATGCCATCATCCACACCGCCGGGTGGACCGATGTGGACGGCTGCCAGCTGAATCCGGACCGGGCGTTCAACATCAACGCGCTGGGAACCCGTTACGTCGTGGAGGGAGCCCGCCTGGTGGGGGCCCGGGTCTGCTACCTCTCGACCGACTACGTGTTCGACGGGACGCTCGACCGGCCGTATCGGGAGTGGGACCGGCCCAACCCCCTCTCCGTCTACGGGGAGTCGAAGCTGGCCGGCGAGGTCGAGCTGGGGCCGGAGGACACCCTCGTGCGGACCTCGTGGGTGTGGGCCACGACGGGCCGCAACTTCGTGCGCTCGATCCTCAGCCGGGCTCGGGCGGGAGAGCCGCTGCGGGTAGTCGACGACCAGCACGGATGCCCGACGTTCGCCGGCGACCTGGCTGAGGCGATCCGGCGGCTGGTGATCGGGCGGCGCCCCGGCGTGTACCACGTGACCAACCAGCGGCCCATCTCGTGGTTCGGGTTCGCCCGGGAGGTGGTGGAGGTGGCGGGCATCGACCCCGGCCTCGTATCGGCCATCACCACGGCCGAGCTCGACCCACCCCGCCCCGCTCCCCGCCCCCACAACTCGGTCCTGGACAACGCCGTCCTCCGCCTCTCCGGCGCCTCGCTTCTCCCCGAGCACGACGAGCCGCTGCGGCGCCTGATCGGTCAGATCTCCTGACGGCCGAGCGAACGAACGGCCGGACCCGCCTACCCTCTCCCGCATGAGCCGCATCGCCGTGATCGGGACGGGCTACGTCGGGCTGACCGCCGGCGCCTGCTTCGCTCACCTCGGCCACCACGTGTTGTGCGCCGACATCGACGTGGAGAAGATCAGCGGCCTCACCCGGGGCGAGGTCCCGATCCTCGAGGCCGGGCTGCCCGAGCTGGTACGGGAGGGACTGGAGGCGAAGCGCCTCAAGTTCGTGGTCGGAGCGGCCAACGCCGCTGCCTCCTGCGAGTTCGCCTACCTGTGCGTGCCCACCCCCCAGGGACCCGACGGGTCGGCCGATCTCACCTACCTCCGCCAGGCGGCGGCGGAGATCGGCCCGGTGCTGCTGCCCGAGGCGGTGGTGGTGAACAAGTCGACCGTCCCCGTCGGGTCGACCCGGGTCGTGGAAGAGGTGATCGCCCGCGACGACGTGTCCGTCGTGTCCAACCCCGAGTTCCTCCGGGAAGGGTCGGCCGTCCGGGACTTCCTGCATCCCGATCGGATCGTGATCGGTTCCGACGACCAGCACGCGGCGGCCCGGGTGGGCAACCTGTTCCGCAACCTGAACGCCCCGGTGATCGTCACCGACCCAGCGTCGGCGGAGATGATCAAGTACGCCTCCAACGCCTTCCTGGCGGCCAAGCTCTCGTTCGTCAACGCCGTGGCCAACGTGTGCGAGGCGGTCGGAGCCGACGTGCGGGACGTGCTGTTGGGCATGGGCTACGACAATCGCATCGGTTTCGAGTTCCTCAAGCCGGGACCAGGTTGGGGCGGGTCGTGCTTCCCCAAAGACGTGGCCGCCCTCATCCACATCGCCCGCGAGGGGGGCTACGACTTCGCTCTGCTCAAGGGCGTCGTGGACGTGAACCGGGAGCAGTTCGAGAAGGTGACGGGCAAGGTCCTGGCCATGGCCGGCGGTTCGATCGAGGGCAAGACCGTCGCCGTGTGGGGGCTGACGTTCAAAGCCCGCACCGACGACCTGCGGGAGTCGCCCGCGCTCGAGGTCATCGCCCGGCTCCGGAGCCTGGGCGCGACCATCCGCGCCTATGACCCGGCGACGCACAAGCCGTTGGAGGGGATCGAGGTGTGCCCCGACGCCTACGCCGCCTGTGAGGGTGCGGCCGTGCTCGTGGTGCTCACCGAGTGGGACGAGTTCCGCCGGCTCGACTTCGGCAAGGTGGCGGGGCTCCTGGAGCGGCCGACGGTGGTCGACGCCCGGAACCTCCTCGACCCGGCCGCCCTCCGCCGCCAGGGCTTCTCCTACACCGGCGTCGGGCGGTGACCCGAGCGCGCGCTGGAACGGTTCCGGGCGTCCGGGTCATGCTCCCCCCCTCATGAGAGCGGTCGTCACCGGAGGGGCTGGGTTCCTCGGGTCCCACCTGTGTCGGGCCCTCCTCGATCGGGGCGACGAGGTGGTGGCCATCGACAACCTCCTCACCGGCTCGCTCAAGAACCTTGACGCCCTGGCCGGCCACCCCCGCTTCACCTTCCTCCACAGCGACGTGAGCAACTACGTCCACGTGCCAGGCCCGGTGGACGCCGTCCTCCACCTGGCGAGCCCCGCCTCTCCGGTCGACTTCGAGCGGATCCCGATCCCCATCCTCAAGGTGGGGAGCCTGGGGACGCACAAGACGCTGGGACTGGCCAAGGACAAAGGGGCCAAGTACTTCCTGGCCTCCACCAGCGAGGTCTACGGGGACCCGCTCGTCCACCCCCAGCCCGAGACGTACTGGGGAAACGTCAACCCCATCGGCCCTCGCGGCGTCTACGACGAGGCCAAACGCTTCGCGGAGGCCATGACCATGGCCTACCACCGCCACCACGGGGTCGACGTCCGGATCGTCCGGATCTTCAACACGTTCGGGCCCCACATGCGGCCCGACGACGGGCGGGCGGTGTCGAACTTCCTCGTTCAGGCCTTGGCTGGCGAGCCCATCACCGTGTACGGCGACGGCAACCAAACGAGGAGCTTCTGCTACGTGGACGACGAGGTGCGCGGGTTCCTGGCCCTCCTCGACAGCGATTACGTGGGACCGATGAACATCGGCAACCCCGACGAGTACACGATCCTGGAGCTGGCCAAGACCGTGCTCGAGGTGACCGGTTCGTCCTCCGAGATCCAGTTCCACCCGCTCCCGGTCGACGACCCCGTTCAGCGCCGGCCGGACATCACCCTCGCCCGGGAAGTCCTGGGCTGGGAGCCGAGGATCGGGCTCCGTGAGGGGCTGACCCGCACGGCCGAGTGGTTCGCCCATGCCTGACGGTGCACCGCCCCTCCCCGAGGACCTCTACATCGAACCACCGAAGTACCGCTCGCTGTCGGTGATCGTCCCCGTCTTCAACGAGCGGGCCACGGTGGCCGAGATCGTCCGCCGCATGCGCCGGGTCGAGCTGCCTCTGGACCTCGAGATCATCATGGTGAACGACGCCTCCCAGGACGGGACGGCGGAGATCCTCAAGGCGCTCGAGGACTCGACCGTGCAGGTCGTCCACCACGATCTGAACTCGGGGAAGGGTGCCGCCGTACGCACCGGGCTGGCCCACGCTCGGGGCGACCTGATCCTCATCCAGGACGCCGACTTGGAGTACGACCCCGACGACTGGCCCAAGCTCCTCAACCCGGTGCTCAAGGGCAAGGCCGAGGTCGTCTACGGCAGCCGCTTCACCGGGGAGCACCGGAACATGCTGTTCACCCACTGGGTGGGGAACCGGTTCCTGTCGCTGGTCACCAACGTCCTGTACAACACCACGCTGTCGGACATGGAGACCTGTTACAAGCTCTTCGACCGCAAGGCGCTGGAAG
>JALZEC010000376.1 GCA_030862235.1 Actinomycetota bacterium
AGGGCCGGGATGTGAAGAAGGGCGATCGGCTCTATCAGATCGATCCGGTGCCGTTCCGGGCTGCCGTGGCGAGCGCCAAGGCGATGGTGGCCCAGGCCAAGGCGCGGCTGGTGCAGGCAAGACAAAACCTCGAGCGCGTCAAGCCGCTTCTCAGGGAACAGGCGGTGAGCCAGAAGGACATCGATGACGCCGTGGCAGAGGAGCTGGCCGCGAAAGCGGCGCTGGAAGCGGCCAGGGGGCAGTTGGTGCAGGCCCAGTTCGAGCTCGATAACACGCTCATCACTGCGCCCATCTCGGGACTCATCGAGCGGACCCGGGTCTACGAAGGTCGGCTGGTGTCCACACAGACCGATCTGCTCACGATCATCCACCAGGTGGATCCCATGTATGTGACCGTCAGCGTCCCCGAACCCTTCATCCTCAAACGGTTCAGGGAGCGCGCACTGAAACGGGTCCAAGGTGCGGGCGTGTATGATTTGCGCGGGATCATCACCTTTGTGGACGGCACCACCTATCCCCATGAAGGGAGATTGGACTTGCTGGACGTGGGACTGCGCACCACGACCGGGACCCGAGATGTGCGGGTGGTCTTCTCCAATCCGAAGCACGCTGTGATCCCAGGGGAGCGGGCCTTGCTCCCGGGGCAGTTCGTCAGGGTTCGCTTCGTGGGTTCGGTACGCACCAGCGTCGTTCTCATTCCGCAACGGGCGGTTCAGGTGGGACCCGAGGGACCTGCGGTCTATGTGGTCGGTGAGGGCGAGAAGGTGGAGCTGCGCGGCGTCCAGGCCACCAGCTGGCAGGGCACCCAGTGGCTCATCGATGAGGGACTCCGCGCGGGCGAGCGGGTGGTGGTGAACGGATTGCAAAAAATCACACCCGGGTCGCCCGTGAAAACAGTGCCTTATGTCGCGGCTGAGGCTGGCTCGGTGGACCAGACTACGGAGATCGAGACCGGAGGGGTCCAGTGAGCCCCCGCTTTTTCATCGACCGTCCGATCTTCGCCTCGGTCCTCTCCATCGTGATCGTGGTGGTCGGCCTCGTATCCATGCAATCTCTGCCTGTGGCCCAGTTCCCCGAAATCACGCCCCCCGTCGTGCAGGTCGAGGCCGACTATCCGGGCGCGAGCGCAGAGGTAGTGGCAGACGCCGTGGCGCGCCCCATCGAGGTGCAGATCCCGGGCATCGACAATCTCCTCTACTACGACTCGACCAGCACCAACGACGGTCACGTGACGATCCGGCTCACCTTTGAGATTGGAACGGATGTCGATATTGCGACCGTCCAGACGCAGAACCGCGTGAATCTCGCCGAGCCGCAGCTGCCGCCCGAGGTCATTCGCCGGGGCATCACGGTGAGAAAGGTATCTCCGGATCTCGTGGCGGTTCTCACCATGGAGTCCAGCGATCCACGGCATGATGCCCTGTTTCTCGCCAACTACGCCATCCTCCGGGTGCTCGACAATATCAAGCGCCTTCCGGGAGTGGGCGAAGCCTTGGTGTTCGGCGCGCAGAGTTACAGCATGCGGTTGATCCTGGACCCGGTCCGAATGGCGCAACTGGGCCTCACGCCCACCGACATTGCCAATGTGGTCAACGAGCAGAATCGGGACTTCCCCGCCGGCACGGTCGGACGGGAACCCGCGCCCAAAGGTACCGAGCTCACCCTCCCGGTGATCACCCGCGGCCGTATGACGGAGGTGAAGGAGTTCGAGGAGATGATCGTGCGAGCCCTCCCGAATGGGTCCATGATCCGCCTCAAGGACGTGGCGAGGGTGGAGCTCGGCGCCCAGTCCTACGACCTCGAAGGGCGGTTCAAAGGGAAGTCGACCACGTTTCTCTTGACCTTTCTCGCGCCGGGAGCGAACGCCCTCGATACGGTCAGGCGTATCCGCCAGGAGATGGATGCGCTCTCCAAGAGCTTCCCGTCCGGGGTGAGGTACGATATTCCCTACGATACGACCCGCTTCATCGAGGTTTCGATCGAGGAGGTGATCAAGACCTTGGGCGAGGCCATGATCCTGGTCATCCTCGTCGTCTATCTCTTTCTCCAGAGCTGGCGCGCCACCGTCATCCCGGCTGTGGCGGTCCCGGTCTCCCTCATCGGGACGTTTGCCGGCATGGAGTTCCTTGGGTTTTCCATCAATACCTTGACGCTGTTTGGTATGGTGCTGGCCATCGGTATCGTGGTGGACGATGCCATCGTGGTGGTCGAGAACGTCGAGCGCCACATGGAGCACGGGCTCGCGCCGAAGGACGCGGCCAAGCGGGCCATGGAGGAGGTCACAGGACCCGTGATCGCAATCGTGCTCGTGCTCGCAGCCGTGTTCGTGCCTGCGGCTTTTCTCGGCGGGATCACCGGCCAGCTCTACAAGCAGTTTGCGGTCACGATCGCGATCTCGGTGGCGATCTCCGGATTCGTGGCACTTACCCTGAGCCCGGCCCTCTGCGCCCTGGTGCTGAAGCCCAACCACGGCAGGCAGAAGGGCTTTTTCAAAGTGTTCAACCGCCTCTTCGATTGGACCCGGGACCGCTATACCATGAGCGCCGGAGGGGTCATCCAACGGGCGGCACTGACGCTTGGGGTCTTCGGCGTCGTGATCGGCCTCGCCGCCGGTTTGTTCAGCGTGATCCCTTCGAGCTTCTTGCCGGAGGAAGACCAGGGCTATTTCATCACCGCCGTCCAACTCCCTGACGGCGCCTCCCGGCAGCGGACCACCGAGGTGGTCAGCAAGCTCGAACGATACTACCTGTCCGTCCCCGAGTTCCATAGCACCAATGCCCTGGTCGGTCAGAACTTCGTGTTCAGCACGCGCGGGCCCAATACCACAACTATCTTCACGCCCTTGCGTCTCTGGGACGAACGCACGCGCCCGGACCAACATGTCAAGGCGCTCATCGAGGCCGCCTTCAGGGAATTCGCGAAAATCCCCGAGGCGCTGATCCTGGCCTTCAACGCGCCCTCGATCCGGGGGCTGGGCGCGACCGGTGGGTTCTCGGTGCAGATCCAGGACCCCGCTGGTAGGGATTTCAAGCATTTCGCCGCCGTGGCCCAGGAGTTCGTGGCGAAGGCGCAGCAAGACCCGGCGATCGGCGCCATCGGGACCAACTTTCGCGTGAGCTCCCCACGCCTCTACGCCCATGTGAATCGTGAACGGGCCAAGGCGCTCGGCGTGCCGATCTCGGAGATCTTCGACACGCTGCAGGCCTATTTCGGCAACCTCTACATCAACGACTTCGTGAAATTCGGCCGTGTCTATCGGGTACAGACGGAGGCGGAGGCACAGTATCGGTCGCGCCCGGAGGACATCGCCAAGATCTATGTCCGTGCCCAGAATGAACAAGGCGCCTCCATGATCCCGCTCGATGCAGTGGTCACGACCGAATTCACCAGCGGGCCGAACCCGGTGACCCACTTCAACGGGTACAACACCGCCCTGGTTCTGGGGGCGGTGGCGCCCGGCTACAGCTCGGGCCAGGTGCTCGATGCCTTGGACCGCGTGGCACAGGAGGTGCTCGTTCCCAAGGGTTACGCGATCGACTGGAGCGGGATCTCCTACCAGGAACGCAAGGCCGGCGGGCAGTCGGTGCTCGCGTTCGCCTTTGGCCTGCTCATGGTGTTTCTGGTGCTGGCCGCCCAGTACGAGAGCTGGTCGGTGCCCTTTGCCGTGATCCTGGCCGTCCCTTTCGGCGTCTTCGGGGCCCTGTCCGCCGTGTGGCTTGGGGGGATGAGCAACGACATCTACTTTCAGATCGGCTTGGTGACGCTCATCGGCCTCTCCGCTAAGAACGCGATCCTCATCATCGAGTTCGCCAATCAGCGCTATGCGCAGGGGATGTCGGCGATTGACGCAGTCATCGAGGCCGCCCGGCTCCGCTTCCGACCGATCGTGATGACCTCCATGGCGTTCATCCTGGGGGTAACACCTCTGGTC
>JALZEC010000044.1 GCA_030862235.1 Actinomycetota bacterium
GACGTCCAGTACGGCTGGAGTCGGGACCGTGAGCCCCTCGTTTCCGTCGCCTCCGGATGCGAGCTGACGGTCGAGACGCAGGACGCGTCGGACGGGCAGCTCGGTCCTGGCTCGACGGCCCACTCCCTCGCCGCCCTCGACTCGACTCGGGCAAACCCCGTCGCTGGCCCGGTCTTCGTGGAGGGCGCGCGCCCGGGCGACGTCCTCCAAGTGGAGCTCCTCGCCGTGACGCCCGGCGGTTACGGCTGGACCGGTCTCATCCCCGGCTTCGGCCTGCTGGCCGACCAGTTTCCCGACCCATGGCTCTACGTCTGGCAGCTCGAGCCCGACGGAGCCCCGTTCGTCAATGGAATCCGGGTGCCGATCGAGCCGTTCTGCGGCATCCTCGGCGTTGCGCCGGCGGAGGCTGGGGTCCACAGCGCCATTCCCCCGCGTCGGGTGGGAGGGAACCTGGACACCCGCCAACTCCGAGCGGGCACGACGCTCTACCTCCCGGTGGAGGTGGAGGGTGCGTACTTCGGCATCGGCGACACCCACGCTGCCCAGGGCGATGGAGAGGTGTGCGGGACGGCAATCGAGGGACCCATGAGCGTGTCGGTCCGCCTGTCCGTTCGCCGTGATCTCGCCATCGACACCCCTGAGTTCGACGTGACCGGCCCCCTGGAACGGGCGACTGCCGCAGCTGCCGGATACCACGCCACGACAGGCGTGGGGCCGGACCTCCTGGGCGCTACCCGCCAAAGCGTGGAACGGATGATCGTCCACCTGGCACGCCAGTACGGGTTGAGCCCGGAGGAGGCGTACGTCCTGTGCTCGGTGGCCGTGGATTTGCGCATCAGCGAGGTGGTGGATGCACCCAACTGGGTCGTCTCCGCATTCCTTCCGAAGGACCTGTTCACCACGACGTAGTGCCCTGCCGCTCGCCCGCCCCTTCGGATCACTTGTTGCGAGTGCGCTTCTTCCCGTCAGGCAGCGAACAGCCCGAAGGACTCCTGGGCCGGGCCGTGCACGATGGCGATCCGTCCTACGCCCGGCACATCGAAGGGTGGCGCCACGACGCTGCCGCCGAGCTCAGCCACGCGGGCGGCGGCTGCGTCAACGTCGTCCACCGAGAAGTAGACGGCCCAGTGGGCCGGCACCTGGGTCGGCACGTCGGGGGGCACGTCCATGCCGCCCGCAACGCCCGTTCCTCCCAGTTGCCACACTGTGTAACCAGGCATGGTTTGGTCGTCCACGCCGTAGCCGAAGACGGCGGTGTAAAACGCCTTGGCCTGGTCCCGGTTGCGCGTCCACAACTCGTGCCATGCCATGGCCCCGGTTTCGTTCACCAGCTGGGCTCCCCTGTGGAGGCCAGGCTGCCACAGCCCGAACACCGCTCCCTCGGGGTCGGCGGCAATTGCCATCCGCCCCTGGTCCAAGATGTCCATCGGTTCCATCATGACCATGCCGCCGTGTTCTTTGATGGTCTGGACGTGGGCGTCCACGTCGTCGGTGGCGAAGTAGGTGGTCCAGGTCGAAACCGGGCCCTGTTGAGGGCCGAGGCCCGCGACCGTCTTGCCTCTCAGGTGGGCGATTCGGTAGCCGCCTGCCTCGGGCTGACCTGCCGCCACATTCCAGTCGAAGAGGGACGAGTAGAAGGCGACCGACGCCTCGATGTCGGGGGTGCCGAGGTCGACCCAGGACGGCGTGCCGGGCACGTAGCTCTCGCGTTCCATGCCAGGAAACGCTAGGGGATCGAACGGCGGCGGGTGATATGGCGTCCGTTTCCGGGTATGCGAACATGTGTTCGTGCCCAACGAGGCCACCATCCTGCACGCCGACCTCGACTCCTTCTATGCCTCGGTCGAGCAACGGGACGACCCCCAGCTTCGTGGACAGCCGGTGATCGTGGGCGGGGGAGTGGTACTGGCGGCGAGCTACGAGGCCAAGGCGTACGGGGTGCGCACCGCGATGGGTGGATCCCAGGCCAGACGTCTGTGCCCGCAGGCGACCGTGGTCCCACCCCGCATGTCGGCCTACGCCCAGGCGAGCAAGGAAGTCTTCGAGGTCTTCCACGACACCACACCACTCGTCGAGGGGATCTCCATCGACGAGGCGTTCCTGGATGTGGGCGGGCTGAGGCGCGTCTCTGGTCCCCCGATCGAGATCGCCCGGAGGCTGAAGCAGGAGGTCCGGGCGCGGGTCGGCCTTCCGATCACCGTCGGCGTGGCTCGGACCAAGTTCTTGGCCAAGGTGGCGAGCGGCGTGGCCAAGCCGGACGGGCTCCTCGTCGTCCATCCGGAAGGAGAGCTCGCCTTCCTCCACGCCCTTCCGGTAGAGCGGCTGTGGGGCGTTGGCGTGGTGACTGCCGGAAAGCTTCGGGCTCGGGGGATCGCCACCGTTCGTCACGTTGCCGATCTGCCCGAGGAGGTCCTGGTTGCCATGTTGGGCCGAGCGTCCGGCCGGCATCTCCACGCCCTCGCTCACAACCGCGACCCTCGGCCGGTTGTCGTTGGACGGAGGCGCGGCTCCATCGGCTCCCAGCGGGCTCTCGCCCGCTCCTTCAAGTCGGCCCAGGAGGTCGACGCGGCCCTCGTGGCGCTCGCGGACCGGGTGACGCGCCGGATGCGGCGAGCGGGGCGCGTGGGGCGCACAGTGTGTCTTCGGCTGCGTTTCGACGACTTTTCTCGGGCCACCCGCTCGGAGACGCTGCCTCAGGCCACGGCCGAGACGAGGACCATCCTCGGGGCGGCGAGGGCGCTCCTGGCGGAGGCCAGGCCGGTGATCGACCGCAAGGGACTCACGCTGGTCGGGATCTCCGTGTCCAACCTTGACAACGACGACGCCGTCCAACTCGTCCTCCCCTTCGATGCTCGAAGCCAGCGGGCGCTCGACATCGCGCTGGACAGCGTGCGGGAGCGGTTCGGGTCTGAGTCCGTGACCCGGGCCGTCCTGCTCGGCCGGGATCCGGGACTCACCGTCCCCCTCCTGCCCGACTGACGGCGGGGTTAGACGGGTGGCGGCGTCGGGTAGTCGAGGATCATGGCGAATCCGCAACAGCCCGAGCTCGCTCGCAGCCGAAAGACTCCCGCCCAGGACCAGGACAGCGTCGCCGGCGTGGTCGAAGGTCAGCGGGATGTCGGTGCCACCGCTCCACGGGGCCCGGTTCCCCCCGAGAACCAGCCGGGGAACCATCCCGAGCAAGAGCAGGACAAGCCGGATCTGGACGCGTTCGCCGCCAGGTTCGGAATTGCTGAGGACGGCGGGCCGGAACAGACGGGCGGCGCGCCGGAGGTGGCGGAGCGGGTGCAGGGGACCGTCTCCGGGATCACCAAGTCGAAGCCGGGAGCGTTCGCCGTCGCCGCCGGCGTCCTTTCGCTCCTCGCCGTCGTCCTCGGCCTGTTGCTCAGCCGGAGACGGCGCCGGGCGCGCCCGCACTGAGCCCGCACTGAGCCCGCGCCGGGCCCTACTCCCAGGCGCTCGCCCGGGCGAGCTCGATGAACCGACGGACCTTCTCCGGGTCCTTGCGCCGGCGGTCGTCAGCGCGGCTCGTCCTGGTCTCGGAGTCCACCCCCGCCGGTCGCACCCGGTGGATGGCCTCGACCACGTTCTCGGGCCCCAGCCCGCCGGCCAGAAATACCGGCACGTCCACGGCGCGCACAATCTCGGCGCTGATGGCCCAGTCGTGGACATGACCGGTCGCTCCGACCACGCCCGTCGTCTGATCGGCAGTGTCGGTGAGCAGGTAGTCGACTGAGGGGACGAACCGGCGCGCCACCTCCACTGCATCCGGTCCTCGGACGGGGACGGTGACCATGACCCGAACCGGCGCGATCTCGTCTCTGAGCAAACGGACGCGCTCGGGCGTGAGACCGTCGGCGGCTCTCGCCAGATGGAGGATGGACGGCTGGAGGGTTGCAACGGTGGCGAGAATTCGATCACGATCGGTCGAGAGGGAGAGGGCGACGACGGTTACTCCGGCCAGTTCGGCAACGATCTGCCGGGCCGACGCCTCGTCCACGCTGTCCCACGTGGCGATGCCCTCGTCGAGCACGACGCCGACGTGGTCCGGCTCGAGCGCCCGCACGAGTTCGGCATCTTCCGGCGTGGTCAAGCCGTAGATCTGGACGAGCACGCCGCATCATCCCTCGTCGAAGCGCATCAGCCCGGAGAATCCGCGCCGGCCTGTCGTTCGTACCTATGGCGAGCGCGACCACTACAGAAGCGGACACAGTGGAAACATCGTGCGCTCACGCACCCAACGAAGGAGATGACCTGTGAGTGATGTGAGGGAGTCCACCGGGCTGCGGAAGTGGGGGATCCGGGTCGGGATCCCGGTGGTGATCGTGCTCCTGCTCGTGGTGGGTGGCCCGTTCGTCTACATCAACTTCATCTCCGACGACGCCCCGGAGCGGCTGAGGCTCGACACGCAGACGTCCGAGTCCACGACGCCGGGCGCTCGGGCACCGCAGGCTGCGGGTGCGAGCCTCGACGGGAGGTGGACGGTGGCGGGCGGTTCTCAAGCCGGGTACCGGGTGAAGGAGGTGCTGTTCGGTCAGGAAAACGACGCCGTAGGCCGGACGAACAGCGTCACGGGCGAGTTCATCGTGGCTGGGACGACCGTCGAGTCCGGAACGATCACCGTGGACATGGCGTCCATCAGGAGCGACGAGACCAGGCGCGACAACCAGTTCCACGGCCGGATCATGTCCACCCGCACCTTCCCTACCGCGACGTTCACGCTCTCCCAGCCGATCGCGGTTCCGTCCATCCCCCCCGAGAACGCCGAGGCCAACGTCCAGGTCACCGGTCAGCTGACTTTACGGGGCGTAACCAGGCCGGTCGTCGCAGAACTGCAGGCCCGCCGCACAGGTGGCGACATTCAGGTGGCGGGTTCGATCCCCATCAGGTTCTCGGATTGGAACATCCCCAACCCCAGCGCTCCTGGCATCTCGACCCAGGACAACGGGCTGGTCGAGTTCCTCCTCACCTTCACCAAAGGGTGACGGCAGGGCCGAGGGGCAGGGGTCAGTACTCGAGGCGCTCGGGGCCCGCCCCACGCCACTCCACGAGGACGATCGTGGCATCGTCCTGAAGGTCACCGGCCTGGTGGTTGAGGATGGCATGGACCAGCTGGCGCATCATCTCGGGCGGGGTGTTGTCGGAGGCCGAGGCCCGACGCGTGAGGTCTTCCAGACGCTGGAGACCGAAGAACTCGCCATCGGCGGAACGGGCTTCGACGACCCCGTCGGTGAAGAGGAGTACCTGGTCACCCGGCTCGAGCCCCTCTTCGGCGGGAGCAGCAGGGCCGCCGAGCCCGAGCGGGAGTCCGACGTTTCCTTCGAGCGTCTTGACGATCTTGCCGGCGCGGAGGAGCAGCGGCCGGGGATGGCCGGCGACGCACCAGCGCAGGCGTCCCGAGCCGAGGTGGAGCTCGGCCAGCACCGCGGTGACGAAGTGTTCCAGACCGAACTGGGCGGTGATGGCCCGATCGATCCCCTCGGCGGTGTCCTCCAGGGACAAGCGTTGACGGCGACCGGCGCGGTAGGCAGCCACCGCCACCGTCGCCAGCAGGCCGGCTTCCAGGCCGTGGCCCATCGCGTCGAAGACGGCGATGCGGGCGACATCGGCGTCGACGCCGTAGTCGAAGGTGTCACCCCCGAGCTCGTACGGTGGCACGAGGGCGCCACTGATGACGAGGCGATCGGTGCCGAACGTGAGGGGAGGCAGGAGTTGCCAGGCGAGCTCCGCGGCCAGTGACATGCTCTGTCGGCGTCGAACCTGTTCGAAGGTGTCGCCATAGGCGCTCTTGCTGATCACCAGCTGAGCCACCAGGCTGGCGAACGCGCGAACCTCCTGGGGGTTCCACTCATCGTCCCGGTCGTAGTCGAGCTCCAGGACGCCGAGCCGCTCGGTCCCGTCGAGCAACGGGACCCAGAGCCGGATCCCGGTGTCGGTGCCACTGCTCTGCTGTACCTCGAGGGCGCGGAACGCCCTCCCCGCCACGGTCGCGTCGATGACCACTTCCTCCCGAGCGGATCCCCCCGCGTGCAGCACCGGGACGAGCACACGCTGCTCGTAGTCGGCAAGGTAGATGGCGGCGTCGGTCGCGCCGAGGCGGCGAGCATGTTCGACGACAAGGCGGACGAGGCCGTCGGGCGTCACGAAGTGAGAGGCCTCCAGCAGGTCCGCCAGCACCTGCGGAGCCGTCGTCTGGGTCATCCCTCCCCCCTCGCAAAGCCCGGTTGGGCGCCGTCCCCCGGGACCGGCGCGGCCATCATGCCGGAGTCACAGCGCCAGGGCCAGCCGCTATTGAGCGACGTTGCGCTGCAGCATCCCCTCGTCGTCGGTCGGGGCGGGAGCCAGGGGCAGCTCGACACGAAATCGAGCGCCCATACCCGGTGCCGTCTCGACGTACGCCTCGCCACCGTGGGCTTCGCTGATCGCGGCGACGATGGCCAGCCCGAGGCCGGTTCCCCCCTGGGCCCGGGTGCGCGACTCCTCCGCTCGATAGAACCGCTCGAACACCCGGGCTGCCTGCTCGGGGGACAGGCCGGGGCCCTCGTCGGCCACCTCGAGGGTCGCCTTCCCGTCCGCGGTCGTCACCCGGACGTGCACTGGGGTCCCCGGGGGGGTGTGCTGGCGAGCGTTTGTCAAAAGGTTGGCGACCACCTGACGGAGCCGGGCATCGTCACCCAACACGACCGCCGCTTCCGGTGCTTCCAGCGTGACCGATCGGTCTGGGTCGACGGTGCGAGCGTCGTCGACCGCGTCGGCGACGATGACGGTGACGTCCACCGGCTGGCGCTCGAGAGGCCTGCCCTGATCGAGTCGGGCGAGGAGGAGAAGATCGTCGACCATGACGCCCATGCGGGCGGCTTCCTCCTCGATCCGGCGCATGGCCTTGGCCAGATCCTC
>JALZEC010000050.1 GCA_030862235.1 Actinomycetota bacterium
ACCGCCGAGCGCCCGAGACTCGGGCCACGTCCAGACGCCAGTTCCGGACCCTCCGGCCCCGGGGCCGGCTGCGGACCGGCTTCGGACGCAGGCGGTTGCTGAGCCGGCGGATCGGCGCTCATCTTCTGCGGACAGTACTGTCCGGCTCTTTCGGCCCGGCCGCCTGCCCCTTTCTCATCGATTGACGCGCCCAGGCGAGGGGTAGGAGACGGATCGAACGAGGATGTACCGAGTTCATGCCACTTTTCGACATCGAACAATGTGCCCAGAGCGTTCCTGGTGGCGTTGAGATGCAGATCACGCTGTCCCTCACTCTTCCGAGAGACGAACAGACGATCCCTGTGACTCGCCACATCGTCTGCCACGCCTTGGACGAGGTCGGGGCCGAGCCCGAGTGCATGGAGGACATCGCCGTCGCCCAGACCGAGGCGTGCACCAACGTGGTGAAGCACTCGGGGCCGGGGGACGAGTACGAGGTGGTCGTCGAGATCGACCGGGAGAAATGCGTGATCCGCGTCATCGACACGGGCCACGGCTTCGACTGGCGGACCTTGCAGAACGGCGACGCGGATACCTCGGCCGAGCGAGGCCGGGGGATCCAGCTCATGCGTGCCCTGGTCGACGAGGTGCGCTTCGTGTCCAAACCCGAGGAGGGCACGATCGTCCACCTCGAGAAGGCGCTCCAATTCATCCCCAGCTCGGTTGTCCACAGGCTGGGCAGTGGCGACAGCGGCTCGGAGCGGGTGACCGGGATCGAACCGGCATAACCAGCTTGGAAGGCTGGGGCTCTACCATTGAGCTACACCCGCGCGGGTGATCGACTGCGAGTCGGGGAGGGGGGATTTGAACCCCCGACCGCCTGCCCCCAAAGCAGGTGCGCTACCGCTGCGCCACTCCCCGGTCGACTGCCAGGACCTCACCCACAGCGTAAACGAGATCGGCCGCGTCCTCTGGCCAGAACAGCGACGCCTCCGCGGTACTCTCGGTCGCGTACGGAGGTGGCACGTGGAAGCTCGCGAGATTGAAGCCAAGTCATTTCCGATCGGCCGGAGGGGGTACGAGAAGGAGGCGGTCGACGCCTACCTCAGCGAGGTAGCCACGGCCTTCCGCAGGCTGAAGGAGCAGGCCACGGCGGCTGTGGAAGCACAGGCGGCGCCGCCGCCACCGGTGACGTTCGACAACGTCGGCAGCCAAGTGTCCGCCATCTTGGCCACCGCCGCTGCTGCCGCCGAGGAGATGAAGGCAGCCGCCGAGAAGGAGGCGGAGGAGATCCGGGCGGCGGCCAGCCAGGAGACGGAGGCCGCTCGCCAGGCGCTCGCCGAACGGCTGGCGCAGTCGGATCAGATCACCACGAGCGCGCAGGAAGAAGCGGCAGCCGTGTTGGCGGCGGCACGGGTTGAGGCGGAGCGCCTGGAGCAGGACGCTCGCCAACGAGTCGAGGCGCTGGAGCGGGAGGTAGTCGAGCGGGCCGCCGCCCTGGAGCGGACGGCCGTCGCCAACGTCGAGGCCATGCTGGCCGACGGCACCAAGCAGTACGAGCGGCTGCGAGACGTCCGGGAGCAGACGGCTGACCGGCTGGCGTCGGTGGAGGCGATGATCCGCAAAGCCCGGGAGGAGTGCTCGGACGAGGTCGCGCGTAGCGCGTTCAAGTCCGCCCGCAAGGCGGTGAACGCGGCCAAGCGCCAGAACGGCGCCCCCGCACAGAGTGGTCCCGAGGCGACCGACGGGCGCAAGTCCGCTCGAGCTTCGGGATCCCGACGGACGGGGACGGCCACACCCGCCAGCGGCGCGACGAAGGCCGCCCGGCCCGCCCGCCCGGCCCGCGTCCGCCAGGGCTGAGGAGGCGGTGGTTCGCGGGCAACCGCCCCGGACATCCGTATACTCCGTGATCCGGTGAGGACATCCGTCGAACCTCTGGACGGCAACCGGGTCAAGCTTTCCATCGAGGTCGACGAGGTCGAGTTCGACAGGGCCCTGGATGCCGCATTTCGTAAGATCGCCCGCGAGGTGCGCGTGCCCGGCTTCCGTCCGGGAAAGGCGCCGCGCCGGCTGATCGAGGCCCGCATCGGCCCCCAGATCGCCCGCCAGGAGGCGCTGCGCGAAGCCCTGCCCGAGTTCTACGAGCAGGCCCTTCGGGAAAACGACATCACGCCCATCGCCGCCCCGGAGATCGACATCACCGCAGGGGAGGAAGAGGGCCCGGTGGCCTTCGACGCCGTGGTGGAGGTCATGCCGACGGTGTCGGTGGCCGGATACGAAGGGCTGCGCGTCGTCCTGCCCAGCGTCGAGGTCGACGAACGCGAGGTCGACAAGCAGGTCGACAAGCTGCGGGAGCAGTTCGGCGAGCTGCGGCCCGTGCCCCGTGCCGCTCGGGACGGCGACCACGTGAAGATGGACCGTAGGGTCACCCGCCACGACGAGGTCATCCTGGCCGCCGAGGACGAGCTGTACGAGGTGGGCAAGGGCACCATCGCCGAGCAGCTCGACCGTGAGCTGCGAGGCAGCCGGGCCGGGGACATCCTCAAGTTCAACGCCGAGCTCCCGCAGGAGGGCGAGGCCGGGGAGGGCACCGGGGGGACAAGAGAGGTGACGTTCACCGTGCTGGTCAAGGAGGTCAACGAGATCGTCCTGCCCGAGGTGACCGACGAGTGGGCGAGCGAGGCGTCGGAGTTCGACACGGTGGAGGAGCTGCGGGCGAACATCCGCCAGCAGATGGACGCGGTCAAGCGCCTCCAGGCTGCCCTCCAGGTGCGGGACAAAGTGCTGGAGGCGCTGGTCGAGCTGGTCGACGAGGAGATGCCCCCGGCCCTGGTCCAGCGGGAGATCGAGCGGCGGATCGAGAACCTGGGGCACCGGCTGTCGCACCAGAACGTAACCATCGCCCAGTACCTGGAAGCCACCGGTCAGTCCGAGCAGGACCTGGTCACAGGTCTCGCGGGCGAGGCGGTGGTGGCCCTCAAGGCTGACCTCGCCCTCCAAGCGGTGGCCGAGGCGGAGGGCATCGAGGCGACAGATGAGGAAGTCGAGGCCGAGATCGTGGACCTGGCCGAGCGGCGCAACATGACCGTCGCCACCCTGCGCCGACAGCTTCAAAACGAAGGGGAACTGCCCGCGGTACGCTCGGGTCTCAGGAAGACCAAGGCCTTGGAGTGGCTGGTCCAGCACACCGAGTACGTCGACGAGGACGGCCGGGTGATCGACCGCTCCCAACTGGAGCCTCGCCTGCCGGAGGCTTCGCCGACATCCGAAGAGGGACGAGCCGACATGCCCATGGACGCCGAGGAAGCCGCTGAATGACACAGCCCCCGATCACCAACTACCTCGTCCCAACGGTCATCGAGCAGACCAACCGGGGCGAACGGGCGTTCGACATCTACTCCCGCCTGCTCAAGGACCGCATCATCTTCCTGGGAACGCCGATCGACGACGCGGTGGCCAACCTGGTGATGGCCCAGCTCCTCCATCTCGAGTCGGAGGACGCTGACAAGGACATCAGCATGTACATCAACTCCCCGGGCGGAGAGATCACCGGTCTGTTCGCCATCTACGACACAATGCAGTTCATCAAGCCCGACATCGCGACCTACTGCATGGGCCAGGCCGCCTCGGCGGCCGCCGTGCTGCTCGCCGCCGGCACCAAGGGCAAGCGCCACGCTCTACCCCACGCCCGCATCCTGATCCACCAGCCCTACGGCGGCGCCGCCGGCCAGGCGGCTGACATCGAGATCCAGGCCAAGGAGATCGTTCGCATGCGGGAGCTCCTTGAGCACATCCTGGCTCACCACACGGGCCAGCCCATCGAGAAGGTCAGCAAGGACACCGATCGCGACTTCATCATGAGCGCCGATGAGGCAAAGACGTACGGCATCATCGACGAGGTCATCGAGACCCGCGAGCTGGCGGCCGTGCCGCAGGCGGCGGGCGTCAGCTAGTTCAAGGGCGGGAGGGATTCGTGCCTCAGGTGCGAGCGAGTAGGCAGGGGAAGGACTGATGGCCAAGTTCGGGGATGGCGGGGACCTCCTCAAATGCTCGTTCTGCGGCAAGTCGCAGAAGCAGGTCAAGAAGCTGATCGCCGGGCCCGGCGTCTACATCTGCGACGAATGCATCGACCTCTGCAACGAGATCATCGAAGAAGAGCTGTCGGAAACGTCCGAGCTCCGGTTCGACGAGCTGCCCAAGCCCCGTGAGATCTACGAGTTCCTGAACGACTACGTCATCGGCCAGGAGCACGCCAAGAAGATCCTCTCGGTCGCCGTCTACAACCACTACAAGCGAGTACAGGTCGGGGCTCTTTCCGATCCCGATGTGGAGCTGGCCAAGTCCAACATCCTCTTGCTGGGACCCACCGGCTGCGGGAAGACCCTGCTCGCCCAGACCCTGGCCCGACTCCTCAACGTCCCGTTCGCCATCGCCGATGCCACCGCGTTGACGGAGGCGGGCTACGTGGGCGAGGACGTCGAGAACATCCTGCTCAAGCTCATCCAAGCGGCCGATTACGACGTCAAGAAGGCCGAGACGGGCATCATCTACATCGACGAGATCGACAAGATCGCCCGTAAGAGCGAGAACCCCTCCATCACCCGGGATGTTTCGGGGGAAGGCGTGCAGCAGGCGCTGCTCAAGATCCTCGAGGGCACGACGGCTTCCGTGCCTCCCCAGGGCGGCCGCAAGCACCCACACCAGGAATTCATCCAGATCGACACCACCAACATTCTCTTCCTGTGCGGTGGAGCATTCGCCGGCCTGGAGCGCATCATCGAGAGCCGTATCGGCCACAAGGGGGTCGGGTTCGGCGCCGATCTGCGGCGGTCGGGGGAGCGAGACCTCGGAGCCATCCTCGCCCAAGTCCTGCCTGAGGACCTGCTCAAGTTCGGGCTCATTCCCGAGTTCGTGGGCCGGCTGCCGGTCATCGGCGCGGTCTCCAACCTGGACAAGGACGCCCTGGTCCGCATCCTGATCGAGCCCAAGAACGCCCTGGTCAAGCAGTACAAGAAGTTCTTCGAGTTCGACGGCGTGGAGCTCGACTTCACGGCCGAGGCGCTCGAGGCGGTAGCGGAGCAGGCGCTGCTGCGGGGCACCGGCGCCCGCGGTCTGCGGGCGATCCTCGAGGAAGTGCTGCTCAACGTCATGTATGACCTCCCCAGCCGCAGCGACGTGGGCAAGTGCGTGATCGACCGGTCGGTCGTGCTCCAGCGGGTCAACCCCACGCTGGTGCCGCGGGAGGCGGAGCGCCCGTCGACCCGCACCCGCCGCGCCGCCTCCTGACCCGCCCCCGGTTCCGCGGGCGTACCCTGAGGTAGGTAGGACGCGGGCACCACCCGGTGCCTTCTCGTCCGGGCCAGTAGACACACCAGCAAACAGACATCCTGAGCAAACCCGAGCAAAGGAGCGTCCATGGGCAAGGTCGTCAAGTACGCGGTCGTGGCCGGGACCCTCGGCGGAGCGATCGTGGTGGCTCGCACCCTCCGGAGCGAGCAGGAGGACAAGCCCGAAGCGGCGGATGTGGCCAAGCAGGCGGCCCAAGCGGCGGCCGGAGCGGCGGTCGTGGGTGCCGCCGCCGGCTTCGTGGCCAAGCGCCGGGCAGCCCGGCGAGCGGCCAAGCGCAGCAA
>JALZEC010000115.1 GCA_030862235.1 Actinomycetota bacterium
ACCCGGATCAGGACCGTCTGGGCGTCGCCCGCGTGCTCGCGCCCTTCGGGGAAGACGGTGAGGATGCTGCCCACCTGGAGCGTGTCGACCCGGACGGCTCGCCCGGTGACCACGTCGACCAGGCGCAGCCCCTCGCGCCACGCCGTGCGCTCCAGGGAGCGGCCCGGGTTGGGGCCGAGGGAGCGGATGGGGAAGACGGCAGCCAGCCCCAGAGCACCCCCTGCGGCGGCCAGGAGGCGCAGGAGCGTGCGGCGGCGGGCCACCCACTCCTCGTCGTCGCTGAGGGCGGCCATGGCCGCCTCCCGGTCCTCCTGGGCGGACGGGAGGCTCCCCCGCTCCCCCGTCACCTCGCCGTGGGGCAGGAGGCGCTTGGCCCAGAACACGAGGCCGACGCCGATGCTGCCGAGGGAGACGAACAGCAGCGCCCCCTCGGCCTGGGCCTGGCCCCCGGCCATGTACACCCCGGCCAGGGCGAGGGCGGCCACGGTGCCGATGACCAGGGCGATCGCCACCGGGCGCTCCTCGCCGGCGGCCGGCGGCGGTAGTGGCGCCTGGACGTCCTCGTCGTTCTCGGAGACCTCGGGCTCGCCCGCCATCAGTCGCGGGTCCCGATCCAGCGGATGGCCACGACCATCAGCCCGAGTCCGACGACCCAGGCCACGAACCCCTCCGGCAGCGGTCCCAGGTGCCCCAGGGCCAGGCCGCCCGGGTCCTCCGGCTCCTTGAGGTACATCACGTAGCGGATGACCGAAGCCAGCTGTTCGTCGTCGAGGACGTCGGGGCCGAACCGGGGCATGGAGCCGGGGCCGATGCGGGCCGCCTCCGCCACCTGGACGGCGGTGGCCTCGTCCAGCCGGGGGACGAAGACCGAGTGGCCCAGGGCGCCGCCCGCGCCCGCCGAGCTGTGACAAGAGGCGCAGTTGTTGGCGTACAGCTCGTTGCCCTCGACCAGGTTCCCCTCCTTGGGGTCGACGTGGGGGACGGGCGGCCCCGGCCCGAGGGAGGCCACGTAGGCGACGAGCTGGCGGATCTGGCGGGGGGTGTAGGCCGGGTCCTTGCGCTGGGCCTGGACACCGGTGCGGTCGAGCGGCATGCGCCCGGTGGTCAGGTAGAAGTCGGCCGACGCCGCCCCCACGCCGATCAGCCGGGGCCCCCGCGCGTTGCCCTCACCCTCCAAGCCGTGGCAGGTCGAGCAGGCGACCTGGAACATCTCCCGGCCGGCCCGCACCTCGCCGGCGGGCGTGGGGGGCACGGGCGGCGGCTGCTGGGCGTTCGCCCCTGCAGTCGGGGCGGCGGCAGCCAGCAGGAGGGCGAGGACCAGCCACCGCCTCATTTGAGCAGGAAGAGGGTGGCGAACAGTGCGATCCAGACCACGTCGACGAAGTGCCAGTAGAACGACACGACCTCCACCGCGGGCACGTCGTCGGACCCGAAGCGGGGGCTGCGGGCCCGGCCCAACAGCACGAGCATGGCCGCCACCCCGCCGGCCACGTGCAGGCCGTGGAACCCGGTCATCACGAAGAAGGCCGAGCCGTAGCTGTGCGAGTCGACGGAGAACGTGGCTTCCGACCACTCCCGGCCCTGGTTGGCCAGGAACAGCACGGCCAGCACCATGGTGACGACCAGCCAGCGGCGGAACCGCTGGCGGTCTCCGGCCTCGAGGGCTCGCACCCCGAGCTGGATGGTGCCGCTCGACGTCAGCAGGAGCAGGGTGAAGAGACCGGCCAGCCCGGCTTGGAGCTCGACGTCCTCCGGGGGCCACGGCCCACGGACCGTGGCCCGGAGGGTGAAGTAGGCGGCGAACAGGCCGCTGAAGAACATGAGCTCGGAGGCCAGCCACACGATGGTGCCGACCGCCAGCAGAGGCGGCCGGCTGGCCCGAGCTGTCTGGCTGCCCTCCACCCCGCCGTTCTAGCGCGCCGGGATGTGGGCAGCGACCTCAGGTGAGGATGATCTTGCCCACCATCCCCTGTGCCTGGTGGAAGCGGCAGTAGAACGACAGGAACCCGTCGCGGGGCCGTTCCCGGATCGTGAAGCGGACCGACCGCGACTGCTGAGCGGGCACGTCGACCCTCACGAAGTTGTCGGCGTCGGTGAAGACGTGCGTCAGCGTGAAGTTGTGCTCGCGGTCGTCCTCGTTGGTCACGCTGAAGCTGACTTCTTGGTTCAGCTGCGCCTCCAGCTCCTCCGGCTGCCACCTGGGGTCACCGGTCGTCGAGGTGGCAACTACGCCCCGCGCCAGTGCGCCCCGCTCGTCCTCGTTGTCCGTTTCGGCGCAGGCTCCCAACCCGAAGATCGCGATCACGCCGATCATCGCCGTCGTGACCCACCGTTTCGCCCTCATGCCAACCTCCGTGGCGCTCGTCTTCCCCCCAATGACGTGCCTGGCCCCCGCCCGCCAGAGCGGCGTTAGCGTACTCGGAAGCCCTCTTCGCCTGTCGGGTTCTCCTCGTCGACCTGCACGTGGATGACGACTGCGTGGTCGGGGCCGCTGCGGCACCAGTGCACCAGCCTGTCCACCTCTTGGCGCGGGCCCTCCAGCGCCGCCTCCAGCCCCGCCCTCGTGTTCTTGGCCCAGCCGCTCACGCCCTGCTCGAGCGCCTTGCGCCGCAGCGTCTCCCGGAAGAACACGCCCTGCACCCGGCCACTCACCACCAGCTTTCGCCGGACGACGTCTTGACCCTTCTGACCCTCCTGAGCCTCCTCGGCCATCACTGGCTCGCTCGGGCGCCCGGATCGTCTGGCCCTTCAGTCCACGCAGGCCGGCGGTCCCACTCCGGGTCGAGCTGGCGGAGGAAGGCGGCGCAGCGCTGCTCCTCGGCCGTCTCCCCGATGGCGCCGGCCGCCTCCCGCAGGCCGTCGAGGGCCCGCAGGAAGCCCCGGTTGCTCTCGTGCTGCCACCGGACGTAGCCCGAGCCGCGCCAACCCGACTGCCGCAGCCGGTCGAGCCCGCGGTGGTAGCCGACGCGGAAGTAGGCGTAGGCCTCGACCTCGTCCCGGGCCAACTGGCCGAGCCGGGCCCAGCCGTCCAGGAAGGCGGGCCACCGCTCGACCACGCTCGATACCGCCTCCCGCCGCCGGTCGGCTGGCGCGGAGAGGGCGGCCTGGAGGGCGTCCAGCGCCTCCTGGGGCTCGGGCGGCAGCACGGTCTCGGGGATGCCGGAGGTGAGCGTGACGGGGTTGGAGTCGCTCATGGAGGTTGAATCTACTGAGGGGACAGCCACCGGAAAGCACTGAGGGCCGACCACTGCTCCTCGCCGGTCAGGTGCCACACCCACAAGGACCCGCCGAGGGCGCCCTGGCGGCGGGAGACGTCCAGGAAGCGGCGGATCTCGAGCTCGTCGGGCGCAGCCCCCCGGTTGCCGGAATCGACGCGCATGTCCCACGCCTGGCCGATGGCGTGCACCGGCCGCAGCGTGCGCAGCCGCTCGATGGCCTGTGCCGCCGTCGCCCCCGGCTCCAGGCAGGCCCAGTACACCATGGGAGCGAAGGCGTCGACGTACGGGGCCATGGCCGCGTACGGGTAGGTGGACGGCCACAGCCGGTCCGACGGCCGGTACACGGTCGCCACCACCAGGCGACTGGGGGCCGCCCGGCGGACCAGGTCGAGGTACACCCGCACCCGCTTCTCGCTGATGGCCACGCCGTCCGCCGGCAGCTCGATGTCGGGCGAGAACCCGTCGAGGACGTGGCCCTCAGGGCTGCGCCACGCCAGCGCCTCGGCTGTCCAGCGGGCGTCGGCGACCGGGTCGAACAGGAAGGGGAAGCCCCAACCGATGACGGCGATCCCCTGCCGGTGGGCGCGGGGCACCAGGGCGTCGAGCACCTCCCGGGCGTAGAAGCCGTCCTTGGAGTCCCCGACCCGCACCCACAGCTGGCGCAAGCCTGCGGCCGCCGCCTTGGCCACGATGGCGTCCGGGTTCCCTCCTTCGCTCTGGCGGTACTTCCACAGCCACATCCCCTTGCCCTCGAGCGGGCGCAGGTCGGCCGTCCACGGCGCCGGCGCCTGGGGCTCAGGCAGCTCCTCCTCGGGGACGAGCTTGGGAGGGACATAGACGGGGGCGGGGGCGCCGCCACCAGGACTGGGCCGCGGTGGAGGCGGGCAGCCCCGCAGCGGCAGCGACGGCGCCTCCACGGGCACGTCGGGGACCGCAGGCGACGGTTGGGGC
>JALZEC010000072.1 GCA_030862235.1 Actinomycetota bacterium
GCGGCGTGGGCGAGCACGGGGCGGGCGCCGGTCCTCGTGCAGACCCACCGTGCGACCTCCCGTCCGTCGAGGGTCACCGGCGCAGACTCACCCCGCCGGAGATCGGGCCACGATCCGGAAGCCCGGAGGGAGCGCTGGGTGACTCCCACCGTCGGCAGTGCGAGCACGGCGCCCAGCTGCACGGCCAACCCCGCTCGTCGGGGGTGGTCCATCCCAGTGGCGTCGACGAGGAGCACGCCCGGCCGGAGCCCGAGGGCGGTAACGGCCGCCGCGAGAATCGGTCCCTCCCGCAGGGCGAGCAGGCCGGGTTGGTAGGCGGCGGGAACCGGAGAAGCCACCACCGACTGGGCGAGGACATCGTCGGCCCGCCGGGGGACGTCTGTGACGGCACCGTGAAGGTGGTCGTCGGGGGACCGGCGAGCAGCAGGCGCGGAGGGGTCGGCCTGCCACACGACGGCCGCCGCCCAGGCCCGGTCCCCCGGCTTCCCGGGGCCGGCCTCTCCGGTGGCGAAGGCGACGAAGCAACCCCCGAGAAGTGGTTGCTCTGGCAGCACCCATGGGTTGCCGGCAACGACCGCCTCCGCATCCCGGGCCAGCCGGTGCTGCAACTCGATGAGCTCCTCGCCGCTCGACGGCCACGAGCCGAAGTCAGGGTGAGCCGGAGGGCGTTCCCCCGAGGCGCCTACGCCTCTCCCGGCCACCACAGGGCGGTCACCCGCTGCTCCTGGGGCTCTCGGGCTCGCAGCAGCTGCTCAATCTCGGCGTCTCGGTCGGCGCCGGCGTAGACCCGCCGGCGGGTGAAGGCCACGAGCTCGGGTGTCACTTCCGGCGCACGTGGCGGAAGGTCGATGTCCTCCCGCTCCACGTTCAGATCCATCTGGACGAGGACGGCGTAGGCCTCGTCCGCAGCCGCGAACTCGGGCCGATCGATCCCGTGAAGCGCCTTCCAGAACGGGTTCAGCGCAGACAGGGGGGAGAACGCGGAGAGCTCCAGCACCACGCGATTCCGGGCTTTCGCCGTCATGGCCAGCACGAACGCTTCGATCTCGGCCACGGTGTACATGGCGTGATGGGAGATGGCGACGTCCACCGGGCCCACCTGGTCGGCCACGTCGGGCCACTCGCCGAGCACTCCCTTGGCGTCCACGCCGCTGGCCCGGGCGCTGGCCTCGAAGAGCTCGAGCATCTCGGCGAGGCGGTCCACGCCGATGATGAGGCCAACTTTCGGCACGAGACCCAGGCTGGAGGCACCACCACCGACTCCCACGTCCAGAACGGACCCGCCCGGTGGGAGGGCCTCGAGCGCGAGGCGGCGTGAGGGTCGGATGGGCTGTCTGGCATCCTCCTCGGGCCGCCACCGGAAGCGCTCCGGTTCGAGGGCCCACTCGCGCTCGCTGGCTCGCGCCCGGATCTCGTCCGGCACGGCGAGGGCGGCGATGCCCTCGCGCCACCGGTCGCCGGGTCGCGCCGTATCGCTCGCGGTCAGCGACGCCTACCCGTGGTCGGAGCGTCCCCGTGATCGAGCGAGGCGAGAGCCGTTTCGGCTCGCACGCGCTGAGGCGTCATCCCGAGCCGCTCGTAGCCGGCGATCGCCTCCCTCAGGAACGTTCGGGCGCGTTCGCCATCGCCCGTCGCGGTCGCCGCCAATCCCTCGAAGAAGTCGATGTCCGGCGCCTGGCGGGGATGGGGGAGGGTGCGGACCGTCCTTCTCGCCTCCTCGAAGTGCCGCCCCGCCTCCTCCCGTCCCCCCAACCCGGCCGTCAGCCCGGCCAGCGCATGGACGACCCGCAGGTCGGGCGGGCGCAGGACCACGCCCTCCTCGAGTGTGGTCGCCACCGCCGGATAGAGGTCGGCGGCCGCCTGGCGGCGTGCGAGCAGGGCGTATCCCTCGGCCAGAGCCAGCGTCACGGCCATCGTTCCGAGGGTCTGCTGCAGACCCATGCGGTCGAACGTCGAGCGGAGCTCCGCCTCCAACCGGTTGAATGCTTCGGCGTCGCCCGTCCAGGCCAGGAAGGTCAGCAGGGTGGCGCTGTAGCGACCGGCGTAGACCGGCGGGGCCGGGGACGTGGTGGCGGCCCTGAAGTGGTCACCCGCCGCCTCCCAGTCGCCAGACCAGAACTTGGCCAGACCGGCGAACACGTGGGCGTCGGGCAGCCAGCGCAGTCGGTTCTCACGGCAGAAGGTCACGCCCGCAGCCGCCTGCTCGTCGAAGCGCTCCACGTCCCCCCCGACGAGGAAGTCGAGGAGGGCGGCGCTGCGGCGGGCGAGGAAGACGGCGGCGAGGTGCCCGATCCGCTCCGCCCTGGGCAGCACGTCTCGGACGAGCCGGGCGGCGTCGTCCACCCGGCCCAGCCACAGGCGCGGCCAGGCCGTGGTCACCTGGGCCTGTACCGCGTCCCACACCTGCCCCGTGGCCGTCAACGTCCTCTCCGCCTCGTCGGCCACCCGGATGCACCGGCGAAAGCGGCCGGTGGCGAATTCGAGGCTCGTATACGAGGCGAGGACGTCGGCCCGCAGGCGGTCGTCGTCCAGTTCCTCGGCGATGGCCGCCGCCTCATCGATGCTCGCCGCCCCCGCGGCCAGGTCTCCATGGAGCACCCGCGCGTAGCCCAAGGCCGACTGCAGTCTCGATCGCTCGGCGGGAGACGTGTCGCCGACGGCCCGCAGTCCTCGCTCGAGGACGGCGATGGCGTCCTCCAGGCCGCCGATGGCATCCAGGTACCGACCCAACGCCCGGCAGAGCCCGGCCGTCAGTTCCGTCTGGTCCCCCTCGTGCTCGAGGAGGTCGAGCGCTTCCAGCCAGAGGGCATTCGCCTCGTCCGGAGACCCCAGACCCCGCTGGGCGTAGCCCAGGCCGGCGAGCAGAGC
>JALZEC010000077.1 GCA_030862235.1 Actinomycetota bacterium
GAATCCCCCCGGCCGTCGCCGCCCGCCTCGAGAAGACGGAAGCGGTGGCCGTTGTCTCCGAGTTCCGGGCCGGGCAATGGGGCCTCGAGGGAAGGGCCGAGACACTGCTCGCGGTCGACCCCGGCACTGTCGCCGGTGTGCACGAGCTCGATCCCCCTTCCATCGCCGCCGCCGAGAAGCTGACCGATCACACGGTGGTCATACGCGACACCGTCGCATCCCGTCACGGCTGGCGCATCGGCGACGAGGTCCCGATGACCTTCGCCCGGACGGGGGTACAGCGCCTGCGCCTGGTCGACACCTTCGCCGCCACCGCCGTATCGAGCGACTACGTCGTCTCCCTGCGCACGTTCGAGGCCAACTTCGCCCAGCAGCTCGACGCCGAGATCCGGGTCCGTCTGGCTCCCGGCGTCTCCCCCGATGAGGGCAGGACGAGGATCGAACGAGCCCTCACCGGTTTCCCCAATGTCGACGTGCTCGACCGCACTCAGGTCCTGGCCGCCCAACGGAGCGAGGTGAACCAGGTCCTCTTGCCGGTGACCGCGCTCATCATCCTCTCCGTGATCATCGCCCTGTTGGGCATCGCCAACACCCTTGCCCTTTCCATCCACGAGAGGACCCGGGAGATCGGCCTGCTCCGCGCCATCGGGATGGCCCGGACGCAGCTCCGGTCCATGATCCGCTCCGAGGCGGTGATCATCGCCCTCCTGGGGGCACTGCTGGGTGTGGCCGTGGCTGCCTTCTTCGGGTGGGCGCTGGTTTCGGCCATGCGGGGCAAGGGCGTCACCGAGTTCGTCGTCCCCGTCGGTCAGCTCGCCGGGTGGACGCTCACTGCCGGTGCTGCTGGCCTGCTCGCCGGCGTGCTGCCCGCTCGCCGGGCGGCTCGGCTCGACGTGCTGGATGCGGTGGCCAGCGATTGAGGGGGGTCTACCGCCCCGCCGTCGCCCTACTCCTGGTCAAGGTACCCGGGGCCGGAGTCGTAGGTCAGCCCGGCCGGTTCCTCCTCAACCCGCATGGCCGCCTCTTCGGCCGTGAGCGTGTCGCTTCGCTCGGGGTCCAGCTCGCCGACGGAATCGGCCTCGTCGTCCATCAAGCCGCCCTCCGCTCCCGGCTCGAGCACCCGCACGCCGGTCCCGGGGGCCGCCTCGACATCGGGTTCCTCACGCAGGACCCGCAACGACAACGACTCGCCGACCAACTCCTCCTCGGCAGTGGTCCCCCAGCTCTCGACCCCTTGGGGGAAGTCGAGGGGCGGCGGTTCCTCCTCCGCTTCCCAGCCGGCCGGCACGTCGGGGGGCATCTCTTCGGTCGCCGGGATGCCAGCCTCGACGGTGTCCGGGGACGGGCGGGTGGGGTCGTTGTCGCGTGCCATGCTGACGTTGTTCCCTCGGCTCCTGGCCGGAAACGCGAGCCTCAGCGACGCCAGGCGAGCATCGCGGCCGTCACCGGTTCGTAGACGGACGGGTTGAGCCCGTCGTCGATCAGGAGCACACCGTCGGTGCGCCCCCGCGCCTGGGCGATGGGAAGACCGGGGTCGTTGGCGTCGGCAATGGACAGGGTCTGGATTCCGGCCTCGACCGCAACTCCTGCGAAACCGTGATCGGCGATGACGGCGTCTACCCCGCCGGGCCCGCCGAGCGCATCGAGCATGACCTCCATGTACTCCGGGCGGTGCGTGTGATGGAGGGCCCCGTGATAGGCGAGGGTTCCGACGCCGTCCAGGTAACGCACCGCGGCCCGCTTTCCACTGGGAGTGCGGAGGGCGTCCCGCTGCCCCTCCAGCGGTCGCAGGAGGACGCAGCCCGCTCCCTCGAGGGCCCGAGCGATGGCCCCGTAGTGGGCGAGAAGGGCGAAGGCATGACCCGTGGCCAACAGGACACGGGCGCGGGCGGCAGCCAGGTCGGCGAGGATCTGGGCATGCCGGTGGACGGCCTCGAGCGCGACCTCGGGTTGGATGAAGGCGGGTTGGCGGCGCTGGTGCTCGTCTGCAGGCGTGTCCGCCAACCCCACCCCGCAAGACGCCATGATCGCCACTGCGTCCTCGTACGAGAGCTCCGTCCAGTCCGAGAGGCCGAAGGTGGTGTCCGGGTCACCTCGGGCGAACCGCTCGCAGTTGGTCAGGCAGGAGTCGATGGACGTCGCGACCGATCCCGCGAGACGGGTGTTGACCAGGTGTTCGAGCAGGCGGTCGCTGGTAGTAACGGGCCCGGCTCCGTTCCCCATGGATCAGGTCAGCAGGTTCAGACCCACGGCGAGGACGATGAGCCAGCCGAGGATCCAGACGCCGGAGACGGCGATGACGGCGATGAACCATCCAGAGGGGATCTCCTGGAGTCGCTCCCGGAAGCCCGATGGGGCCGAGGAGCGGTATGTCGTCCTGCCCGAGCCCGAGCCTGAGCCTGAGCCCGAGCCAAGGCTCCCGGCGAACTCGCCGAAGGCGCCAGTGGCCCGGAGTGCGGCGTACAGGATCAAGCCGACAACGGCGCACAGCACGGGCACGAGGAGGAGGATCACGGGTTTGTCCGGTTGAACCGGGTGAGGGCGGTGGTGGGCGGCGTGCCGTAGGGCGAGGGCGGCGTATACGAGCCAGACGGAGGCGTGTACGAGCCAGACGGGGGCGTGTACGAGCCGGACGGCGGTGTCGTGGGCCAGCTGTAGCCCATCGTCGGCGGTGTCGTACCGAAGGTGACCGGGGGCCGTGGCGGCGGGAGGGGGACGACGGCCGGCGAGAGGGTCGTCGGGGTCGTCGGCTGGGAGGCGGTCGTGGAGGTCGGGCTGGAGGGGGTGGTGCCGCTATTGCCGCTGGCCGTGGAAGGCGGCGTGACTGGACCGGGCTTGGCGAAATCGGTGAGCTCCATCGTCTTGGCGACCTCGGTCATGTACGCCTTCCAGGTCGGCGCAGCGAAGGTGCCTCCGTAGACACGGGCCTGACCCTTGATGTTGGTGAGGGGCTTGCGGGAGTCGGAGTAGCCCATCCAGATGGCGGTGGAGAGCTGGGGCGTGTAGCCCACGAACCAGGCGTCGCCGTAGTCCTCGCTGGTTCCCGTCTTGCCTGCCGTCCCGTCGGGCCGGTCGATGCTCGCTCCGGTGCCGGTCCCGGACGTCACCACGCCCTTGAGTATGTCGTTCATCTGGTCGGCGATGTGACCGGGAAGGACCCTTCGGGGCCGCCGCTCACGGTTGTCCTCGACGACCTCGCCACGGGAGGTCTCGATGCGCACGACCGGCGTGTGCGGGAACTGTTGACCCCGGTTGGCGAACACGCTGAATGCGGCGGCCATGTCGAGCGGCGAGACCTCGCCTGCCCCCAGGGTGAGGCTCGGCCCGTAGTCCTCGCCCGAGGGGAGCTTGCCATCCGGATTGATCATGGTCAGGCCGAGCCGGTGAGCGAGCTCGGCCGTGTCCTTCACGCCCACGTCCTCGATCAGCTGGGCATAGACGGTGTTCACGGAGTACGCGGTCGCCTGGCGCAGGGTGAGGCTGCCGTACCCGCTGCTCTCCACGTTGTGGACCGTGCATCCCTCGCCTCGGCAGTTGGGGAAGGTGTACGACGACGGGCCCCGGTACACCCTGTCGGCGCCAATCCCTTTCTCCAGCGCTTTCGCCAGCGTCAACGGCTTGAAGGCGGACCCGGGCTGACGGCCGGTGCCGCCCCCGTCGACGCAGATGGGCGCTCCGTCCCGGGCGGGCGCGACCGACGCGCAGCTTCCAAGGGCGAGGTTGACTTGGGAGCGGGTGAAGTCGCGGCCGCCGACCAAGGCCCGCACGAACCCCGTTCGGGGGTCGACCGAGACCAGTGCCATCTCGAGGGGTGGTGACGTGCCCTTCAGCGCCTCGGCCACTGCCTTCTCGGCCATTGACTGAAGGGCGGGGTCGAGGGCAGTGTGCACCTGGAGGCCTCCCCGGTACACCCTGTCCTGTCCGTACTTGGCCTCCAGGTACCGCCGGACGTAGTCGACGTAGTACGGCTGCGTCGACTGCTCCTGCTGCTGGGGGTGGACGACGGTTGCCGGCCCCTCGGGCGTGTAGGCCTCGTCGACGAGGAACACCCGCTGACTCACCGCCTCGGCGTACTGGCTCTCCGAGATTCGGCCCTGCTCGCGCATCTTGTCGAGGGCCTGCCGTCGAACGGCTTCGGCGCCGCTCGGGTTCGACCGCGGCTCGTTCACGCTCGGCAGGCGGATGAGCCCGGCGAGGAGGGCGGCCTCGGAAAGAGTGAGGTCACGCACCGACTTGTGGAAGTAGGAGTGGGCTGCCGCGCCGACGCCGTACGTGCCGCTACCGAGGTACACGCGCGAGAGATACCGGTAGAGGATCTCCTCCTTGGACAGCTGCTTCTCGACCCTCCGGGCCAGGGCGGCCTCGGTCAGCTTGCGGCGGATGGTCTTCTCCGTCCCGACATAGACGAGCCTCACGTACTGCTGGGTGATCGTGGAGGCGCCTTCGATGTAGCCCCCACCTGTCACGTCTGCCCACAGGGCGCGCACGATGGCCCGGTCGTCGACGCCGTCGTGCCGGTAGAACCGCTGGTCCTCGACGGCGATCACGGCCTGCTTGAGGACGTCGGGAATGTCCTCCTTCTGGACGGGCAGGCTCAGATCGAACTCGCGAAGGAGCGCGATCTGGTTCCCGCTGGCGTCGAACACCCGGCTGAACTCGGACTCCACTGTCGGCTTCTCGGGGGGAAGGTCGCCCGAGAGCAGCGACTGGTAGGCGGCGAACAGGATCAGCCCGACGATGATCGGGAAGACGATGGCGGCAATGACGGCTCCGACGGCGAGCTTGAACAGCCAGCCGCTGCCGTCCGGGTCCCAGTCCTGTTCGGTGAGCCGTCCTATGTGGCGGGGTTGCCACGTGGAACCGGTATCACGCCGCCAATCGGTGGTAGGCGGGCTCAGCACCTGGTCACCGGTTGCGGAGGGCGTCAAGTATCACGAGTTGTCCCATCGTTCGCCCCTTCATGCGGGCCGACCTGTACCCAAAGACAATACGATCTAACCGGCCGGCGGTCCCAGCGCAGCCGGCCTCTAAGGCGGCCTTGGGTCAGGTCCTTGGGTCAGGTCCTGGTGTCAGGTGTCGTGGCTTCCACTCGGCGGCGAAGGGCCCGAAACCGGTCCTCCGATCGGAGGGGTTCCAGGTCGGGGTCGATGTCCAGGAGGTGGGTGTCGTTGAAGCCGAGACCTGCGGCTCGTTCCAGCCAGCCCAGTGCAGATTCCTTGTCACCAGCCCTGGCCCGGCTGCAGGCGATGTTGTAGGCGACCCGCTCCGGGTTCTCCACGCCGGCGGCGAGGGCCAACTCGCCTACCCGCGTCGCCTCGTCGAACAGCTGAGAGGTGTGGAGGTGCACGCCCAAGAGCGCCGCCGCCGACGGGCCGGGTCCGCCAGGGGCCAGGATGCGGTCCAGGACAGCGTCGAGCAGGCCAGCTCGCACGGCCAGCTCCACCGAGACGGGTGTGGCCGGGGACAACGCTCCGCTCTGGTACCCGTCCACGAGATCGTCCACCGCCTCGTCCCGCCGGCCGGCGTCCAGGTTCAGGGCAGCGCGGAGGAAAGGATTGGGGCGGGTTCCATGGGGCAGGCGTTCCAGCGCCTGCGTCGCGCCGGCGGCGTCGCCGTCAGCGAGCCGAGCCCAGGCCAGGAGCTCGCGGGCGCGGGTCATGACCGGGGCCGACGGCCGGTCGGCCAAGGCCGCCTGGGCTTCGGCTTGGGCTGCACTGGTGTCCCCGCGTGCCAGGGCTCGCCACCCCTCGACCAGCCGCTCCTCCAGCCCGGCATTGCGGCGGGCCGAGAGCTGGCTGAGGTTGTAGGCGCAGAAGAAGCCAGCGAACACGGCGCCGAACAGAGAGCCGGCGGTTGCGGCCAGCACCGCCCCGGCTCCGGCGAAGACGGCCGACAAGAGGTGGGCCTGTCGCTCGCCGTCGGGGGACCGGAGCGAGAGGAGGGCGGCTGACGCCCGCCCGCCGTCGAGGGGAAGGATGGGGAGGAGGTTGAGGATCGCCCACCCCACGTTGACGAAGACGAGGTCGCTGAGGATCGTCCGGGTATCGGCGGACAAGCTGTCGGCCGACCGGCTGATGAGGAGGGCGGGCAGCCCGACCAGCACGACACCGGTGAGCGGCCCGGCCAGGCTGACAACGATGTCTCGGCGGGGAGAGAGCCGTTCCCCTGACGCGTAGGTGAGTCCGCCCATCCCCTGAAGCAGGATCTCGGGCTCCTGACCGAACCGCCGAAAGGCGAAAGCGTGACCGAGCTCGTGGAGGAGGACAGAGGCGAACACGATGACCATCCACGCCAGGAGCAGGCCACCGCTGCGGGCTCCCCATCCAAGTAGGAAGGCCATCAGGAGGAAGGTCAGGTCGACTCGGACCGGGATGCCGGCGATCCGGAACGAGGGCCCGGCGAGCATGTTCCCCACGCTAGGGACTGGAGCGTGATTGCGGAACTAGCGGCGGCGGATTCGCTGCCAGAACGAGCGCTTACCCGCCTTGGGCTGCCACTCGTGCCGGATCTGGTCCCCGGCGGCGTTCACGATCTCCTCGGCGGCGTCGAGGACCTCCGCCGCCCCCTGCCCGAGGCCGGGGGGCTCGGGCGGGGTAGGCGGGGTGACGAGCGAGCCGTACTCCCAATTCACATCGGCCAACCGACGTTCGAACGCGGGGCAGTTGGGAGGGCACCGCCACGGAGCCTCCGGCGCCAGATCGAGGTTGCACTTCCGCACGGTCTCGCCTGTGCGGTAGGTGCGGCTCTCGTAGTTCTTGCAGTCCGTTCGCATCGGCATGGTGGACCATTTTCTCACGGCCCGTCGGCAATCTGAGGGCGCTCACCATTTATTCAGTTGACGGCGGTCGTATCGCGTGGTCACCTATCAGCGGAGCTATGGCTTCCGGACAGGGAACGAGCGACGACGTGACAAGGGAGGACTCTGTGATCGGTCGGGCGTGGTACGCGAGCAAGCCTTCGGGCCCGCTCGGTGCCGTCGCGCGCGCCCGGACCCAGATGGCCCTTTGCGTGACGACCGGGTCGCTCGGCAACGGACGCGATCACTTCATCGGGTGGCCAATGGGCACAGGAGGAGAACCAGCGGGATAGCCGTTTCGACTCCAGGAAGTGTCCAGAGGCCGCCGGGAAACCCCGGCGGCCTTTTCATTTCGACAGAGAGAGGACAGAGCGATGCTCGCCGAAAGGTGGGACAACGAGGAAGAGGTCCGGGTGCAGGGGCGGTGCAACGACGGCACTGGCAACCTGACCGCGCTCTTCTTCTCCGAGCAACTGGACGACATCGCCCGGGCCAAGGCGCTCTGCGCTGAGTGTCCGGTGCGGGAGGCCTGTTTCCAGGGGGCGCTGGCGCGAAGCGAACCTTACGGCGTGTGGGGCGGCCGCCTGTTCCACAAGGGTCGAGTGCTCGCCTTCAAGCGGCCGCGCGGACGTCCGCCCAAGCACCCGCGGCCGATGATCGCCTAGGAGCGATACCCCCGTCAGGAACCGACCCAGGCCTGAGCCGCCGGCGCTGTCCCCCTCAG
>JALZEC010000085.1 GCA_030862235.1 Actinomycetota bacterium
AGGACGTTGCGCCTGCTGGCCAGCCCCTCGGCGTCGTACCGGGCCGCCCCGTAGGCCTCGGGGTTCGTCGGATCGTCCACCAGCGTGAGGAAGGGAACGGCCACCGGCTGCCTGAGACGGGAGGCAAGGAAGGACCGGCCCTTTAGGGCGGCCATCCCCGACAGGGCTCCCGACAGAACGCCGAGCAGGGACGCAGTCACGGGCGGTTCGAGGAGGACGGTCAGCCGCTGGGACTTCGGTTTGCGAGCCCCGAGCAGACGGGTGGCCCGGCGGGCGGCGTCCTCGGCCGCCTTGGCCACGTCCAGGTCGGACGGCTGGCGTCCGACCGAGTAGCCGCCGCCGGTCTGGGTACCGGTGCCGTCGTCCGCCATGGCCGAGGCCCAGAGCGAGCACACGGTGCGGCTCGAGAGCGCGCGTATGCCCATGCTCGAGGCGATGGCGGCTTCGAAGACGGCGTCGCCGTAGTCGGCCGACTCCACCCCCTTGATCCTGGGATCGGCTGCCTTGGTCAACCGCTCCAGCTCGAGGGCCAGCTCGACCTTGGCCGACGCCGGGAACTCGGCCAGCTCGGGGCGGAACAGGTCGAGCTCCACGACCGGCACCCCGTCGGGCTCGGCCAGACCCAGGTGAGGATCGACGGTGCCGAAGCTGGCGTTGTCCCTGGCCTCGGCGAAGGTCTCGGCTACGACCCCCTCCTCCAGGGAGGCGGCGTAGGCGAAACCCTGCCGGTGGCCGGTGACGACCCGGATGCCCACGCCTTCCGAGTCGGCGGACGAGAGTGACTCGACCTCGCCCCCGAACACCTTGATCGACGTGTGCCGCCCCCGGGCCACGTAGGCCTCGACCTGCTCTCCTTGGGCCGCCCAGCCGGCCACCCGTTCCGCCAGGTCGAGCAGGGTGGACGGGGCGAGGGCGGTGCCGCCCGCCCTCATCTGCCCGTTCCGCCGACGGTCATCGACGTGACCCGGAGGGTGGGCTGGCCGGAGGAGACGGGAACGCCTTGACCGTCCTTGCCGCACATCCCGGCCCAGGTGTCGAAGTCGTTCCCCATGGCGTCGATGGAACGCAGCACGTCGGGGCCGTTGCCGATGAGGTTGGCGGCGCGCAAGGGCGCGGTGATCTGCCCGTTCTCGATCAGGTAGGCCTCGGTCATCCCGAACACGAAGTCGCCGGTGGCGGTGTCGACCTGACCGCCGCCCAGCTGGACGCAGTAGACGCCGTACGGGGTCTGGCGGATGATCTCTTCGGGATCCTCCGTCCCGGCCAGGACGTAGGTGTTGGTCATGCGCACCATGGGCAGGTGCTGGTAGCTCTGCCGGCGACCGTTCCCCGAGGAGTCGCGGTGCTCCTTGCGGGCTCGCAGCAGGTCCCACATGTAGTCGGTGAGCTCGCCGTCCTGGATGAGGGTGTTGCGCTGGGCCGGGTGACCCTCGTCGTCCACCCCGTACGTCCCCCACTCCCGGGCGTACGTCCCGTCGTCGACCAGGGTCACGAGGGGGCTGGCGACCCGCTCGCCCACCCGTCCTCGGAATACCGAGGCGTCCTTGCTGACCAGGTCGGCCTCCAGGCCGTGGCCGCACGCCTCGTGGAACAGCACGCCGCCTGCGCCGCGCCGCAGCACCACCGGTACCTGGCCCGAGGGCGCGGGGCGGGCCTTGAGCAGGTCGACGGCCCGGCGGGCGGCCACCCGGGCGACGTCCTCCACCTCGATGCTCTCGTAGATCTCGAACCCGACCGTCCCGCCCGCCGTCTGGTAGCCGGTCTGGAGGACGTCGCCTTCGGCCGCCACGCACGAGACGCCGAGGCGGGTGCGGACCTGGTCGTCACCGGCCAGGAGCCCGTCGCTGTTGGCCAGGAGGATGCGCCGCCGGCCGTCCCCGTATGTGACGGCCACCTGTCGGATGGACCCGTCCACCGACCGGGCGGCGTCCTCCGCCCGCAGGAGCAGCTCGACCTTGGCCCGCTTGGGCACGTCCTCGGGGAGGATCTGGACGTCGGACGGGCGTTCCGGCGCCCTTCGGGTGATGGCCACCTCCTTCACGCCTTCGCCGCCACCGCGGGCGGCCGCCCCTGCGGCCTCGGCGGCGGCCCGCAGCCCCTCCTCGGTGAGGTCGGATGTGTGGGCGAACCCCGTCGTCTCTCCTCGCACGACCCGGATCCCGGCTCCCCGGTCGCGCCCGGACGTCAGCTCCTCCACGCGGCCGTCGTCCAGCCGGGCGGAGGACGAGCGGCGGTCCTCGACGAACAGCTCGGCGAAGTCACCGCCGGTGCGGAGCGCGGCGTTGAGGACGCGTTGGACGACGGATTCTTCGATCTCGACCACTCCGGGCTCCCTGCTCTCCGGCCTCTACGGCCTCGTCGTCATCGTACGGGGATTCATCTCCGTCGGTGCCCGGCCGCCGCGACTCCGTCGAGGAAGGACAGCACGGCTGGCCAGAACCGGTCGGGCGCCTCGAGCTGGGGCGAGTGGCGGGTGCCCTCGACGAGGGCGAACGTCGCGCCCGGGATGGCGTCCGCCAGCCGCTCACAGTGGGGGCGCATGGTCTCGTCTTCCTCACCCACAATGACCAGGGTGGGCACGTCGAGCCGGGCGG
>JALZEC010000091.1 GCA_030862235.1 Actinomycetota bacterium
TGCGGAGCGCGCCGCGGCGGGACGCCAGGAAGTGCTCACAACGGGTGGATGTTAGCGCCGGGCCTCAGCGCAGCCGTCTGGTCCCGGGCGGGCAGATCTGGCCCTGCTGGAAGTCCTGGGCGAACACGCGGGCCATGAAGCCGTCCTCGGGAAGGACCCGCTGGGCCGGCTGCACCACGGAGAAGCGGCCCGCCTCCCGGCGGACGGACGTGATGCCCCGCTCGCCCAGATAGCGCAGGAACTCGCCTTCGACACACGACTGGCGGAAGAACACGTACGCCGGCACGGCCACCGCCCGGACCTGCTCCACGTAGGGCGGGTAACGAGCGGTGTCGAGCGGGGCGGCCACGATCCGCTCCTCGGTCGCCAGGGCCAGACGGTAGGCGATCCAGTAGTCGGCGAAGACAGCCTCCTCACCGCCCAGCTGCGCGACGAGGGGAGTCAGGTCGCCGGGCGAGTAGTCACCCACCACGGACCACTCGCTGCGCTCCACCATGACCGCCGTCCCGGCCACGGTGTAGAGGGCGATGACGCCGAGGGCGACCACCGCCACGCCTGGCCGCCGCCGGTGGACGCGCACCAGCGCCGCCGCCACGGCCAGCACGACGAAGGGCCACAGGAAGGACAGGTAGCGGGGCTCGCCCACGTACCACGACGTGGGGAAGGCGGCGAAGACGAACGGAAAGACCACCAACCCGACCCCGATGCCCCAGGCCGGTCTCGGCAGGCGCACCACGGCCACGATCACCCCGGCGAGGAGGAGCAGGTAGAGGAGGGCGGAGGGCCACCCCATGGGTTCGTGGGGCGTCTGGACGCCCAGGGCGTAGGGGAGCGCCTCCTTGAAGAACAGGCCGAGCCGGTTGAGGTACGTCGTCCCGCTCGAGTAGGGGACCAGGTCGAAGGAGGCTCCGCCGCTGGCGAGATTGGAGGCGATCCACGGCAGGCCCCCGACCACCGCGCCCCCCGCCGCGACCCACCACAGCCGGAGCACATCTCGCCGGCCCAGGCGGACTGACTCGGCCACGAGCCACACCAGAGCCGGTGCGGCGAAGTACACGATGTTGGGGCTCGAGTGCCAGCCGATCCCGCCGGCCACGCCCAGGAGGAGCGCGTCGAGGCGGGACGGCCGAGCCAGCAGCCGCAAGGCGAGCAGTGTGACGGCCAGGCCGGCCACGAGCGTGGTGGCGTAGAACGAACGCTCCTTGGTCGACTGCCACACGAAGACCGCAGTCGTCGTCCACAGGAGGGCTGCGGCGAGCAGGCCCGCATGACGGCCGACGGTGCGCAACCCGATCCGCCAGACCAAGACGGCGGCCACCGCGCTCAGGGCGATCGGCACCCCCTCCATCGCCAGGCGGACGGGGGTGCCCATGGCGAACAGGAGGGCGAGGAGGGCGGCCTCGTGCGTCCCGCCGTAGGGCTGTCCCCAGTAGAAGGCGCGGAATTCGCCGTCGAGGAAGTGGCGCCCCATGAGCCCGGCCACCGCCTCGTCCGAGTCGTAGGGGCCGAGGGGAGACAGGACCAGCCACACCCGGAGCACGGTTCCGAGGACGACGGCAGCCAAGACCACGAGCCGAATGCGCCGGTCGAAGGGCTCGCCCTCGGGCGATAGGGATTCGGCACGGTCGCCCAGCAGCCGTCTCCACGACGGGCGGACCGCGGTCACCTCAACTCAGGAGATCACTGCCAGAGCTGCCAGACCCTGCTGTCTGTGCCGCGCACGAACATGTCGTAGCGGTTCGAGCCGCGTGAGGTCACGCCCGGCGTGTGCTCGGTGACGTCCGCCGACCCGCCGATCCGAGCCCATCCTCCCCAGCCGCCCCCGTAGCGCAGCAGGTACATCCCCCAGTCCGTCCCCCGGACGAAGACCAAGAGGTTGCCGGTGCCCCAGGAGGCGGCGTCCGGGCTGGAGGCCAGCACCCCCTCGTTGCCCACCGGCTGGAACCAATCCGACCAGCCGCTCTGCCAGCTCCACGAGCGCTGCCACAGCTTGTCGTCGCCCCCGCGCACGAACAGGTCGCTGTGGTCCACGTCCTGGGAGGCGGTGGCCGGCTCGCCCCTGGTGCCGACAGGTGGCTGGCCGTGCGTCACCCAGAACGGGTTCCAGCTCCCACCGTCCCACCAGCGCTGGTAGATGTTGCCGTCGGTCCCCCGCACGAACACGTCGAGGAGCCCGGGGCCGCGGCTCGAGACCTCCGGGGCGGAGGCCAGCACCCCGTCGTCGCCCACGGGCTGCAGCCACCCCGACCACGTGGCCCCGCCGCTGTCCGAGAACCGCTGCCAGAGCTTGTCGTCGCCCCCTCGCACGAAGACGTCAAGGCGCCCGGGCGACCAGGAGACGATGGCCGGATCGCCGACGCCGCCGGGGGGCGGGCTGCCGAGCGAGACCCAGTTGCTCCACCCCGAACCGGCCCAGTACGTCCAGAGGAACCCGCTGTCGCCCCGCACCACCACGTCGACCCGTTCAGAGCCCCTGACGGCGGCGGGATCGGGACTGGAGGCGGCCACGGCCTCGTGATGGATGGCGTGGGGGCCGAGCCAGGGATTGGCGGCGGGAGGCGGGGTGGTGACCGGGGGGTTGGTGACCGGCGGGGCGGTGGTCGGCGGCGCCGCCTCGGCGATCTGGTACCAGTCCGAACGCAGGTCGAGGGCGAACTGGAACTGGGTGCCGGTCAAGGTGACGTTGCCCGACGAGCCCTCCAGCCGGACCTCCCGTACCCGCCCGCCCCAGTCGCCGAGGCCGTTTCGGGCGGTCACCCGAACCGCGTTGAGGGTGCCCACCGACGGGTAGGCGGATTGGACCCGCGAGACCGGGATCGACTCGTGCCAGTTGTGGAACGGGTTGATGGCGATGGCGTCGCCTTCGTCCACCACGGCGGGGAACGTGCCCCCGGCGGTGTACCCGCCGGTCGAAGACGAGTACTCGGTGCGCGCCGCCGCCCCGTTGATTGTCCGGATCTGGCCCAGGGTCTCGTCGACCGCCCGGTTCGCCCGGCCGTCCTCCAGGGCGAAGAAGCCGGCCGACGTCTGGACGGCGTAGCCGCCGTACACCTGGCAGGCGGTCGTGTCGCACGTCTTCCCGTAGGGGGCCCGGTTCTCGGCCCAGGCGTAGGAGCGAGCGGCCACCGCTTGCGACCGCAGGGCCTGCAGCCCGCGGCCGCCGTTGAAGTCGGCCCACGACGCCGGCATTTCCCGGGGGACGGACCCCTTCAGGTAGCTCTGCATGTCGAGGGCGTTCACGGTGCGGGCGGTTGCGTCGAGCCCCTCGGTCGCCCGGAGCTCGCCCCGGAACCAGCGGCGTGCCCCGTTCGGCTCGCACGCCTGGAGCATCTCCTGGCGGTCGTCGTTGCGGATCTGGGGCTGGAAGAGCACTGGCCCGGTCATGGAGTCGTTGATCACCGTCCACGGCCCACCGCAGTCGTTGCCTCGCTCGACCCGGAACGTGTTCACCCCGATCCGCACTGCCCGCAGGGCGGTGAAGGTGCCGGTGGCGGCGTTGGTCGTCATGTGGCCGCGCTCCTGCACGACGACGCTGTCGAAGCCGCTGAAGGCGGAGAGGATGACGGTCATCTCCGGGTTGCCGATGTCGCTGCCGGCGGTGTTGCTGTAGTAGTGGGCGAGGATCTGCGACGAGCTCCACCCGGCGTTGGCGTAGCCGAGGGCGCCGTACTGGCCCATGCCCCGGCCGTGGCCGTAGCCGTGCCCGTCGATCTCCACGTTGGGCGTGGGGTAGGCGCCGGCGCCGCGGGGCCGCAGGCGGGCATCGGTCACCAGGGCCGCGGCCACGAGCAGGAGCACGGCGGCCAACCGCCACGGGGCGCGGGATCGGAAAGCGACGGACATGGGGGGCACCTGGCCCACAGGGTTGTCGACCGGAGGGACGAAGAGCAAGTACCTTGCCCTCTCCCCGGCGGGTCCCTAAGCCCGCCTCCTCGCCGAAGATGGGGGCCCCTGCCCCATCCGGCGCCGTCTGGGCCCTCTCCCTGGCGGGTCCCTAAGCCCGCCTCCTCGCCGAAGATGGGGCCAGCGGCGGCGTCAGGCGGCCGCCCAGCCTGTCACTCGACTTCGATGAAGATGCACTCTCCGGGGCACTCTTCGGCCGACTCGATGGTGGCCTCCTCGAGGTTGGCGGGCACGTTGGCCAGCCCCTCTACGCCACCCGGGTCGCTGAAGACCTTGCCGTTCTCCTTGACGTAGGCGAGCCCATCGTCGAGAAGGGTGAAGACGTCAGGGGCGATCTCCTCGCAGATCCCGTCGCCCGTACAAAGATCCTGGTCGATCCAGACCTTCATCCCCATGTGCTCAGCCTCGCCTCGTTCTCCAGAGGGTGTCCTTCGCCGTCGCTTCTAATTTACCCGGTTTCTTCCGCGTAAACCAATACTAGTGCGCCCCAACCCCGCCCGCCCGGCCTCGCCGTCTCCCCGCTTGTGCGTCCCTTCAGGCTCCCGAACCCACCACCGATTGAAGAGGGGGCCGGTGTATGGTGGCCCAAGGTGACGTACCAGAAGGTGATGCGGACATGAGTCCCGGGGCCAGCTCCGAGTACGAACGCCGGCTGTCGGCGTACGAACAGCAGGTTGGCGTGCTCCTCGAGCAGGTGAAATCCCTCGAGGAAGAGGTCGTCACGCTCCGACGCAAGCTCCAGGACGCCCCCAAGCGGGTACGCACCCTCGAGGAGCGGCTGCTGGAGACGAAGGGCCAGCTGGCCCAGGCGGTGGCCCAGAACGAGAAGCTCACCTACACCCTCCGCGAGGCCCGCGATCACATCGCTGAGCTGCGCCAGGAGGTGGAGAAGCTCACCCAGCCCCCCTCGGCCTACGGCACCCTCCTCGGCCGCAACGAGGACGGCACCGTCGACGTCTTCTCGGGCGGTCGCAAGATGCGGGTGGCCCTCCACCCCGCCCTCGACCAGGACGAGCTGACCCGGGGCCAGGAAGTGGTCCTCAACGAGTCGCTCAACGTCGTCCTGGCCCGGGGCAACGAGATCTCGGGGGAGGTTGTCACCCTTAAGGAGATGCTCGAGGACGGCACGCGGGCGTTGGTCGTGGGCCGGGCCGACGAGGAGCGTGTCGTCGAGCTGGCCGACGCCTTGATCGGCCAGAAGCTGCGGGCGGGCGACACCATCCGCATGGACCCGCGCACCGGCCTGCTGCTCGAGCGTCTGCCTCGACCTGAGGTCGAGGAGCTCATCCTCGAAGAGGTCCCCGACATCACCTACGACGACGTGGGTGGGCTCGACACCCAGATCGAGCAGATCACCGACGCCGTCGAGTTGCCGTTCGTGCACCGTGAGTTGTTCGAGGAGCACAAACTGCCGGCCCCCAAGGGGATCCTGCTGTACGGCCCTCCCGGTTGCGGCAAGACCCTCATCGCCAAGGCGGTGGCGAACTCGCTGGCCCAGAAGGTGAGCGAGGTCACCGGCAACAAGGCGGCCCGGAGCTACTTCCTCAACATCAAGGGCCCCGAGCTGCTGAACAAGTACGTGGGGGAGACCGAGCGTCAGATCCGGCTGGTGTTCCAGCGGGCCCGGGAGAAGTCGGAGGAGGGCTGGCCGGTCATCGTGTTCTTCGACGAGATGGACTCTCTGTTCCGCACCCGCGGCACCGGAATCTCGTCCGACATGGAGGCGACGATCGTCCCCCAGCTCCTGGCCGAGATCGACGGGGTCGAGACGCTCAAGAACGTGATCGTCATCGGTGCCTCCAACCGCGAGGACCTGATCGACCCCGCCATCCTGCGACCCGGCCGGCTGGACGTGAAGATCAAGATCGAGCGGCCCAACGAGGCGGCGGCGGCGCAGATCTTCGCCCGATACATGATCGCCGACCTGCCCCTGGACGCGAGCGAGGTGCAGTCGCTGGGTGGGGGCGACCGGCAGAAGGCGGTCGAGGTCATGATCGAGCGGACGGTGGCGGAGATGTACCGCTCCAACGACGACAACCGGTTCCTGGAGGTCACCTACCAGAACGGCGACAAGGAGATCCTGTACTACAAGGACTTCTCGTCCGGCGCCATGATCGAGAACATCGTGCGGCGGGCCAAGAAGCTGGCCATCAAGCGGACGATTGCCGGCGAGGGCAGGGGCATTCGGGTGGCCGACCTGCTGGCGTCGATCAAGCAGGAGTACAAGGAGCACGAGGACCTGCCCAACACCACCAACCCCGACGACTGGGCCAAGATCTCGGGCAAGAAGGGCGAGCGCATCGTCTACGTCCGCACGCTCATGTCCCAGGGTAAGGAAGCAACCGGGGGCCGGGCCATCGAACGGGTGGGGACGGGCCAGTACCTGTAGCGGGCGCCCCCAGCAAACGGGGTGCGGAAAACGGGGTCAGAGGCCCGTTGTGTGGCCCCAGTTCGGCGGTGAGGGGGTAGGGTCGGCCCGATGGCCATCCGCAAGGTCTGCGGGATCGAGACCGAGTACGGGATCGTCCTGCGCGGTTCGGCCGAGTCCAACCCGATCTCCGCCTCCTCCCTGCTGATCAACTCCTACGTGGCCCGGCTCCAGCGGGCGGCCAACGAGGCCCAGAACTTCAACCGGGTGGGGTGGGACTTCGAGGACGAAACCCCTGGTCGGGACGCTCGGGGCTTCGCCCGGGAGGGGTCCATGGCCCCCGAGGTGGAGACCCACCTGGTCAACGCCGTCCTCACCAACGGCGCCCGCTACTACGTCGACCACGCCCACCCCGAGTACTCGACGCCGGAGTGCGTGGACGCCCTCGAGCTGGTCCGCTACGACAAGGCGGGGGAGCGGATCCTGGCCCGGTCCATCGAGGCCGCGGCCGACGTCCTGCCCTCCGGCCAGGAGGTCGTGGTCTACAAGAACAACTCCGACCGCAAGGGGAACTCCTACGGCTGCCACGAGAACTACCTCATGGATCGGGCCGTCCCCTTCTCCCGCATCGTCCAGCACATCACGCCCCACTTCGTGACCCGCCAGATCTACACGGGGGCGGGGAAGGTCGGGAGCGAGGCGCCGGGAGCGAGCGCCAGCGACATCCGCTTCCAGCTCAGCCAGCGGGCGGAGTTCTTCGAGGAGGAGGTCGGCCTCGAGACCACGCTCAAGCGGCCCCTGGTCAACACCCGGGACGAGCCCCACGCCGACGCCCAGAAGTACCGGCGGCTGCACGTCATCGTGGGCGACGCCAACCTGGCCGAGGTCTCCACCTACCTGAAGGTGGGGGTGACCGCCATCGTCCTCGCCATGATCGAGGACGACGAGCTCAGCGGCGAGGACCTCGCCCTGGCCCAGCCCGTGCACGCCCACCGCCAAGTGTCCTATGACTTCGGGCTGAGCCGCCCCCTGGAGATGGCCAACGGGAAGCGGATGACCGCCCTGGAGATCCAGTGGGAGGAGCTCGACCGGGCCCGGAAGTGGGCCGAGATCCGCGGCCTCGACGCCGTGGGGGACGAGGTCGGCCACGACCTGCTCCAGCGTTGGGAGGACGTGCTCGCCGCCCTGGAGGTCGATCCCATGAGCCTGGCCAACCAGCTCGACTGGGTGGCCAAGTACCAGCTGGTGGACGCCTACCGGGAACGGCACGGCCTGAGCTGGGGCGACGCCAAGCTCGCTGCCCTCGACCTGCAGTACCACGACGTCCGCCCCGGCCGATCGCTGTTCGCCCGGCTGGGCACCGAGCGACTGGTGGAGGAGGAGGCGGTGGTGCGGGCGATGACCGAGCCTCCCGAAACCACCCGGGCCTACTTCCGGGGAAAGTGCCTGCAGCGGTGGGCGTCCTCGATCTCCGCCGCCAACTGGGACTCACTCGTGTTCGACCTCGGCGCCGATCCCCTCCGCCGGGTGCCCATGATGGAACCGCTGAAAGGAACGGCTGCTCACGTCGATACGTTGTTAGCAGCGTGCGCTACCCCAACGCAGCTGCTCGAGGCGTTGGGTTCCTAGGAGGACGCAGGTATGGCAGAACGAGAGCAGAAGCGGCGGCAGGCGCCCACCCGCACCGACGAGGTGACCGAGGCGACCCCGGCCCCCACCCGCCAGGGCGAGAAATTGAAGGCCGAACTCGACGACCTTTTGGATGAAATAGACGAAGTGCTCGAGGACAATGCCGAGGAGTTCGTTCGCTCCTACGTGCAGAAGGGCGGTCAGTAATTTTGTCCAAATAGGTGCTTGATACCTGAGACATTGCCCTAGTATCATTCGCCTATGAAGCAATGCAACAAGTGCGGTGAAACGAAGCCGCTTAGCGAGTTCTACAAGATGCCCGAGATGCGGGACGGGCATCGGAACGACTGCAAGCCGTGCAACCTCGCGGCGAAGGCGGCCCGCTATCGGGCTAACCCCGAGCCATTCAAGCAGCGCACACGCGATTGGCGCCTCGCCAATCCGGAGCGATACGCCACCAACCAAGCAGCGTTTCGAGAGTCGGGTCGGAAACGGATTTCAGACCGGAAATACCACCTGAAGCGCACGTTTGCCCTGACGCTCGAGCAGTACGACGCCATGCTCGCGG
>JALZEC010000155.1 GCA_030862235.1 Actinomycetota bacterium
CCCTTGCGCAGCATGAGGAGGCGCTCCAGCCCCATCCCCAGCGCAGGACCGCGGTGGTCAGCGCGCCGCGCCGAGGTAGACGAGGTTGCCGGCCGGGTCCCGAGTACGTGCGACTCGCTCCCCCCACGGTTGGTCTTCAGGCTCGGCGACGACCGGAGCACCGGAGGAGCGCAGCTGGTTCAGCGACGCGTCCACGTCGTCGACGTAGACCCAGTAGCCGAACCGGTCCTCGTCGGGTCCGCCGCTGGCGCCGATACCGATGCTCGAGCTTCCCCTCTCCATCGTCACGAAGCCGGGCTCGCCTTCCGGCGGGAACTGGTAGGTCTGCGAGAACCCGAGGTCCTCGTAGAAGCGCCGCGTCGCCGGCAGGTCCGGGACGCTGATGATGGGAAAGGCCCGGTCGCTCACCGCGTTACCGCGATGCCGCCCGCTTGTACTGGCGGACGGACAGCGGGACGAAGATCGCCAGAATCGCCACAATGCAGATGAGCGTGTACGCGTAGGGATGCTGCACCGACCACACATCGGACGGCGGCAAGGCGCCCGTGTTCCCGAACGCCTCACGCGCCGCCTGGGCGACGGCGGACACCGGGTTCCACTCCGCGAACGTCTGCAACGGGCCAGGCAGGTTGTCGCTCCACACGAACGTGTTCGCGATGAACGTCAACGGCATGATGACCATGAACGACGCGTTGTTGACTATCTCCACGCTCCCCACCTTGAGCCCGACGTAGGCCATGATCCAGGAGAAGGCGTACGCGAACAGGAGCAGCAGCAGGAATCCTGCGATGGCCTCGAGCGCTGACGATCGGATCCGCCACCCGACGATCAAGCCGGTGACTGACATCACGAGAATGGAGATCGAGTTGTAGAGGATGTCGCTCGCCGTGCGACCCATGAGCACCGCCGACCCCGCCATGGGCAGCGACCGAAACCGATCGATGACTCCCTTGGTCATGTCCTCCGCCAGTCCCGCTCCGGTGAAGGTCGAACCGAAGACGACGGTTTGGGCGAAGATCCCGGCGATCAGGTACTCGCGGTAGTGCACTCCCGGGATCTCGATCGAGCTACCGAAGACGTAGGCGAAGAGAAGCACGAACATGATCGGCGACATCGTCGTCCAGATCAGGACCTCGGGAACCCGCTTGAGCTTGATCAGGTTGCGCTTCGCAACGACCGCGCCGTCTGCGAAGGCCAGCGTCAGTTGCCTCATCGGACCATCTCCTTCTCTCGAGCGCCAGTGTGTTCGGCTTCGGATTCAGCGCCTGTGCCCCCGTCGGGCTCCGCGACCTGTTCTGCCGTGTGACCGGTGAGCGACAGGAACACGTCGTCGAGGGTGGGGCGCCGCAGCCCGATGTCGACGACGTCGACGCGGCGTTGGGCGAGCCGGTCGAGCACCTGCCGGAGAACGTCGACACCGCCGACGACGGCCGCAGTGAGCGTGCGCGTCTGCTCGTCGACCTGAACCTCCCCCAGTGAAAGCTCTGCCAGCGCCGCCCGTGCCTGCGGCAGCTCGGCTGAATTGGCGATGACGAGCACGACCCGCTCGCCGCCAACTTGGGTCTTCAGCTGTTCAGACGTCCCGTGGGCGATCATCCGCCCCCGGTCGATCACGACGATGTCGTCGGCGAGGCGGTCGGCCTCCTCCATGTACTGCGTGGTCAGGAGCACCGTGGATCCGCGCCGGACCAGGTCGTGGATCGTTTCCCACATCTGCAGCCGGCTCCGAGGATCCAAGCCGGTCGTGGGCTCGTCGAGGAACACCACATCAGGATCCGCCACGAGGGCGGCAGCCAAGTCGAGACGACGGCGCATGCCGCCCGAATACGTCTTGACCGGGCGGTCGCCCACCTCCGACAGCTCGAACCGATCCAGCAGCTCCCGAGCACGGGCCCGGGATCTCGCTCGCCCGAGGTGGTAGAGGCGGCCGACCATGTCGAGGTTCTCGTAGCCCGTGAGGTGCTCGTCGACCGCTGCGTTCTGGCCGGACAGCCCGATCCGTTCCCGCACCTTGTCGGGCTCGGTCCGGACGTCCAGCCCGGCGACCTCCACCATCCCGTCGTCGGGCTCGAGCAACGTCGTCAAGATCCGGATGGCGGTCGTCTTGCCGGCGCCGTTGGGTCCTAGCAGGCCCATGACCGTCCCCTTCGGGACCTCGAGGTCCAGCTCGTCGAGCGCGACCACCTTGCCGTAGCGCTTGACCAGTCCCTCCGTTCGGATCATGTAACTCACGGACTCACCTCTCTCGCTCCCGGACGCTCATCGATGGGCAAGTGGTTTCCCACACGCTGATGGGACGGCTGCGAGCTGCAGGACTCATCGGCGCCGCCGTCTGTTGGTCATCCGAGATCAGGATACGATCCATTGCGGCCAGGTCTAGGCCGCAATGGCGAGGAGCATGGGCAGGGTGAAGGATCCGACGGCACGTGTCCTGCAGCTGCTCTCGCTGCTGCAGACGCACCGGTTCTGGCCCGGCGTTGAGCTGGCCGAACGGCTCGAGGTGAGCGCCCGCACCCTCCGGCGCGATGTGGCCCGGCTCCGCGAGCTCGGATATCCCGTCGACGCCACGCCCGGTGCAGCCGGCGGGTACCGGCTCGCCGCCGGCGCCCACATGCCCCCGCTCCTCCTCGACGACGAAGAGGCGGTCGCCATCGCCGTCGGGCTACGAGCGGCGGCGGGAGCGTCGGTGAGCGGCATCGAGGACACCTCGCTGCGAGCACTGGCCAAGCTCGAACAGGCACTCCCCGACCGGCTCAGGCGTCGCGTTGACGCCGTGTATTCCAACGTGGTCCCCTTGCGCTGGAGCGCGAGCGACGGCCCGACGGTCGACCCAGCGGCCTTGGCCGTGCTCGCCCAAGGCTGCCGCGACCACGAACAGCTGCGCTTCGACTACCAGCGTCGCGACGGCGAGGAGACTCGCCGCCTCGTCGAGCCGCACCAACTCGTGTCGGCCGGCCGGCGCTGGTACCTGGTGGCGTGGGACGTACGGCGCGACGACTGGCGGACCTTCCGCGTCGACCGGCTGTCCGGGCCGCAGCTCGCCGGCGCCCGCTTCCGGCCCCGCCCTCTACCGGCCGCCGACGCGGCCGCCTTCGTCGCCCAGTCCCTGAGCGCCATGGCCATGCCTTATGAGGCCACCGTTGTCGCCCATGGGCCCCTGGACGAGGTCCGTAAGGTCCTTCGCTGGGCGGACGCCGACGCCGACGCCCTCGGCGAGCGCTCCTGCCGGGTGCGGCTGCGGGCAGAGTCGCTCGAGTCGTTGGTCGTCACGATCGCGATGATCGCGGTCGTCTTCGAGATCGAGCTCCACGAGCGGGCCGAGACGATGTCCCGCGTGAGGGAACTGAGCCGGCGCCTCGACCCCGGCGCGGCTGCGATGAGGCGGGCCTAGACCTCCAGTCGCCAGGCGCTCATCCCGTTCCATAGCCGGATGGCCTCGGCCACCATCGAATCGGCCGTCTCTCTGGTTCTCGAGGCCGCTCCGCGCGACGCGAGCTCGCGCCCGGTCACCGCTCCCTTTGATTTTGCATGTCGACGATCGGAGCCGAAGCGCTTCTGCGACGGTGACGGGCGGCTTGACTCGCCTCCCATGCTCGGTGGAGGCAGTTGCCGGAGCTACTCCTTCTTAACGTCCTCGGCCCGCTTCTTCGCTTCTTCCGCCAGCTTCTTGGCCTCTTCCTCGGCCTTTTTCGCCGCTTCCTCGGCCCGCTTTCGGGCCTCTTCGGCGGCATTGTCTTCGGCGTCGTCGTCCTTTTCCGGGCTGGTCGTGTTCGATCGGGCCCCGTCGTTAGCTCCTCGGCGGGCCGGGGCGGGCAGCAGCAGGAGCTGTCGCTCGACGTCGAGGGTTGCGTCCAGCACCGTGGCCGCCCCACCACTGCTCAGCTCCCCCGCCCTGCGCAGCTGTGCCACCTCCTGGCGTAGGGCCCCGAGGTGGGCGAGGGCGGCGTCTCGATCGCCCCCCCTGGCGGCGACGCGAACGGCTCGGACGTGGGGAGACAGGGCGGCGGACGCCGCCTCGCCGATGCCCTCCTCCCCTCCACAGACGACGAGCGAGGCGACCAGACAGGGGGCCACGAGCAGCGACAACACCAAGCGCTTCACGGCCGAACGACCTCCTCGAGGCGCCGCAGCGCCCGATCGAGCTCGGGCGGGATCGAGCCACCGTTGGCGGTCACGGTCGTGGGCGCGACCGCCGGACCGGGCCCGGGC
>JALZEC010000164.1 GCA_030862235.1 Actinomycetota bacterium
TGGGGACCGCCCTCGGGCCCGGTCGCCCCCTCGAATCCCTCGGGCTCGATGACGCAGCCCACCCACGGGTTGGGCGATGTCACCCGCCGGACCGTCGCCGCCAGCTCCATCGCCCGCCGCATCGCCCGCTCTTCGAGCGCGCTCACTCAGGGTGCTCGCTGGGTTGGCCGGTCAGCAGGGCCAGGGCGTGGGGCAACACGTCGAGCACGGCGTCGAGGCTCTCCACCGCGCCGGCGGTCGACCCTGGCGTGTTGAGGACTAAGCACTGCCCCACCGTGCCGGCCAGACCCCGGGACAGCCTTCCCTTGTCCGGGTTGGCCAGCCGCATGGCCTCGGCCAGCCCTGGCGCCTCTCGTTCCAGGACCTGCCGGGTCCCCTCGGGAGTGAGGTCCCGAGGACCGAACCCCGTTCCCCCGGTCGTCACGACCACGCCGCTCCAGCCCCAAGTCAGCTCCTTCAGGGCTTCCGCCACCGGCTGTACCCCGTCGGCGACCGCCCACCGGGCGGTGACCTCCCATCCCGCCTCCCGCAAGCGGGCGGCCAGCGCCGCTCCCGAGCGGTCCTGCCGGGTTCCGCCGACCACGCCGTCGGACACGGTGAGGACCTTCGCCCGCAGGCGCAGCGCGGCCGGACGGATGTCAGCCACCGAGCCGCTCCCCCGCCTCGGGCCGCGCCCCATTCCTCCAAGCGGCAGCGGCGAGGGGAGCGCGCCCCTCGGGCTGAACCTCGATGAGCTCGAGGGCACCCTCGCCCGTTCCCACCAGCAGGCGGGCGGGGTCGATCTCCCCGGGGCCCAGCCCGGCTTCCCCCTCCGCCACCCGCGCTCGCAGCACCTTGAGCCGGCCGTCCCGGAACAACGTCCACGCGTCGCCAACCCGCACCACCCGGTGCAGCTCTACCGCCGGGCGGGACCAGTCCAGATGGTGGTCGGCCGGTTCCAGCTCGTGGGCGTAGGTGGGCTCCCCTTCCTGCGGCGTGGGCTCGGGCAGATCGGCCCGAAGCAGGTCCACCAGCAGGTCCATCCCCACGCGGGTCAGCTCGGCCCGCAGCTCGGCCGCCGTCTGCTCGGGCCCTATCGGCACCTCGCGGCAGGCGTAGACGGGACCTGTGTCCAGCCCCTCCTCCAAGCCCATGATGCACACCCCCGTCTTACCGTCCCCGGCCAGGATCGCCCGCTCGACCGGCGCCGCTCCCCGCCACCGGGGCAGGAGCGAGAAGTGGACGTTGATCATGGGCAGCACCGCCAGCACGTGGGGGCGGATGAGGCGGCCGTAAGCCACGACCACCCCCAACTCGGCGCCCAGCGACAGCACGTCGTCCACCCGCTCGGTGACAGGCAGCCCGAGCTCGAGGGCGGCCGCCTTCACCGGGCTGGGCAGCAACGCGCCACCCCGGCCGCGGCGGCGGTCAGGCTGGGATACGACCATGGCCACCTCGTGTCCGTCGTCCACCAGCGCCCGGAGCGGGACGACGGCCACCTCCGGCGTGCCGAGAAAGACGAGTCTCAGGCGCGCCCCGCCCGGTCGGACACTCCCGGACGGTCGCTCTCCGTCAGCAGGCCGAGGGTGCGGTTGCGCAGCGTACGCATCGCTTGCTTGCGCTGGCCTTTGCTCAGCCGCTCGAGGAGCAGGATGCCGTCGAGGTGGTCGACCTCGTGCTGGAACACCCGAGCCAGGAGCTCGTCGGCCTCGATGGAGAGCTCGTTGCCGTCGAGGTCCCAGCCGTGCAGACGGACGCGAGCGGCGCGGACGATGGGCCACGACAGCCCCGGCACCGACAGGCACCCCTCGTCGAACTCCCACTCCCCCTCGCGCTCGGTGATCGTCGGGTTGACCACGGCGAAGGGCCCGTCCCCCACGTCGTAGACGAAGAGCCGCTTCTGGACCCCGATCTGGGGAGCGGCCAGGCCGACACCCGGCGCCTCGTACATCGTGACCACCATGTCGTCGGCGAGCTTCACCAGATCGGCGTCGATCTGGGCCACCTCGTCGGCTGGCTGCCGCAGCACGGGGTCACCGAAGATGCGGATCTCGTAGGGGGCCATCCGGCGCCGAGATTACTCGGCGCCTGCTTCCGGCAGTCCCATCTCGTGACGCACACCGCCTTCGACGCGCGTGATGCGGGACGTGTCGCACGGGCCCTCACCCAGGTGGTCCCGCCACCGACTGGGCCCCACGAGGCCATGCTCCGCGCTCGGGGTCGAGAACGTCACCCGGGAGTAATCCAGGTCCGCGCAGCGGGCCAGGGCCGGTCCGTAGTACTCAGTCCACATCACTGACCACGTGCCGAGCCCGCCCCAAGCGGCCGGGGCGCAGATGCAGCCGAACTCCCGGGGCGGCTCTCCGGTGTCCAGATCGGCCACCGACCCCTGCCACCACGCCTCGCTCCCGTCGCCGTCCACGAGCTCGACTCGCAGCCGGTACGCCCGGCCCGGCTCCCAGAGGTACGGGATGCGGCAGCTCCATCCCACGCCCTCGCCCCCGAAGCGCACGACGCCCGGCCCCTCCGCTCCGAGCGTGTCCCAGAAGGAGAAGATGGCCATCTTGCCCAGGCTCCCGTCCGCCCGGTTGCCCTTCGTCTGGAGTCCGATGTACCCGCCCTCCCCCGACACTGTGCGGAACTGGTGGGCCCAGAAGTACATCGAGTCCGCGCCAGGGTCGACCTCGGGCACGAGGTCGTGCTCGAGCGCGGTGTAGCCGGCCATGCCACCGGCTGGCCGTGGCCGCTCCGGCCACCACCACTCGCTGTAGGTGCCTCGGGGACGGGCTTCCCGGGGACGGAAGAGGTCTCGGAGGGGCACCGCGTCACCGTACTCAGGGCACCCGTACCGTCGTCAGGCCCGCAGCGGATCGACCTCCACCCGCAGGCGCCCCGGCGGACGGGGCGTGGCGGCAAGCGCGTCGCAGAGGCGCTGGTGGTCGTGCGCCCGTACGAGCCAACGGTCCCCGGCGGGGCCGGCGATCTCCAGACCGGGCTGCCGCTCCAGCTCGGCCACGAACTCCTCGGCCACCGCTCCGGAGATGCGGGCCAGGGCCGCCTCCGGCGGAAGTCGGAGGGCGGCCCGGCGCGCTCCCTCGACGACTGCCAGGCGGGCGGGATCGGCGTGGACGGCTGCGTCCAGCACCTCATGGTGGGGCAGGCGGGTCTGCACGAGCAGGCGCCCGCTTGCCGCCCCTCCCCGGCCGCCCACCAGTCGCCCGGCCCGCACCAGGAGGGCGAGCGCCTCCTCTCCGGCCCGGTAGCGGGACGCCAGCAGCTCCTGGTCGAAGTCCAAGAAGGCGACCACTCCCGCCCGGGTGAGACGGTGGAGCACGGCCTCGGTTCCCACCATGACGGCGGCGTCCGGGACCGGACCCGCCGGCTCGTCGCCCGTCACCTCGGCCACCGGCTGTCCGGCCAGGGCCTCCAGCTCCTCCCTGGCCCGGGCGACCCCGATGCGCAGCACCTTCACGCGCGACGCCCCGCACGCGCCGCACACCACCGGCTGGCTGCCGCCACACCGCCGGCACTGAAGCCGGCCGTCCACCGTCTCCAGGGCGCCCTCGCAGACCTGGCAACGGGCCAACTCCCCGCAGGCGGCGCACGCCAAGAGCCGGGCTCTGCCCTTGCGGTTGAGCACGCAGACCGCCGGTCGCTGGTAGTCGGCCTGGCGCACCGCCTCGACCAGCCGGGTCGAGTACAGGCCCTGGCCAGGCGGCTCGGCCCGGCGATCGACGACCTCCACCAGGGGCCAGCCGGCACGCTCCTCCAGCCGGGGAGGCACCAGCACGTCCCCCTGGCTCAGCGCCTCCAACGACGGGCAGGGGGACAGGAGGACGCACGGTACGCCCGCCCGCCGCGCCCGCTCGACGACAACATCGCGGGCGTGCCAGGTCGGGGCCCGCTCCTCCTGGTAGACCTCGTCGTGCTCGTCCACGACAACGACCGCGGCCAACTTCCCGACCGGTGCCCACGCCGCCGCCCGGGCGCCGACCACCACGCATCCGCCGGCCGCCGCCCGGGCCCAGTCTCGGGGGAGAACC
>JALZEC010000171.1 GCA_030862235.1 Actinomycetota bacterium
CTCAGCGAGGACGGTACGGGCCCGTTCGTAGGCCCGGAGCGCCTCGCTCTGACGTTCCGAGCGGTACAGGGCGAGCATGAGCTGCGCCCACAGCCGTTCCCGCAGCGGATGGGCGGCAACCAGGGACTCCAGCTCGGCGGTGACGGCGAGGTGGTTGCCCAGGACGAGCTCGGCGGCGATGCGGTCCTCCACGGCGACGGCGCGCAGCTCCTCGAGGCGGGCGGCCTCGGTCTGGGCGAAGGGCTCGAAGGCAAAGTCGGCGTAGGCGGGTCCTCGCCACAGGTCGAGCGCCTCGGTCAGGGCCTGGGCGGCGGCCGTGGGCCGTCCTTCCACGAGGAGGTTGTGGCCGTGGGCGGCGCGCGCCTCGAACTGGCAGGCATCGAGCTGCGCCGGGTCGAGGCGGAGCACGTACCCCGGCGGCTGGGTGATCAGGACCTGGGCGGGCGAGCGCGCCGGGCGGAGCGGCTCGAGAACGCGGCGCAGCCCGGAGATGTAGACCTGGAGGGCGCCGATGGCCCGGGGCGGCGGCTCATCACCCCACAGCAGGTCGATGAGGCGGTCGAGGGCCACGACTCGGTTGGCCTCGATCAGCAGGACCGCCAGTACCGCCCGCTGCTTCGGACGGCCGAGATCGAGGACCTGACCGGCCCGACGCACTTCGAGGGGCCCCAGCACTCGGAACTCTTCTCCGCCCAACCATGAAATATTACGCGAACGGTCAGATTTAAGCCGTCGTTAATACGTCTAGGTCAAAGTGCCTGTGGCGGGGCGAAAACGGTGCCGGCCGAGGCGTGCGGAACCGGTCCGGGCATCGTTCTCGGGGCGGGGCTGCGAGCGACGGCGCGGCCCCGCCACTGCCAGTCTCGGGTCAGGCGGTCAGACGACCCTGACGTTCTGCGCTTCCGGGCCCTTGCGGCCCGGCGCGATGTCGAACTCGACCTGCTGGCCCGCCTCCAAGGTGCGGTACCCGCTGCCCTGGATGTTGGAGAAGTGGACGAACACGTCGTCGCCGTCGGAGCGGGAGATGAAGCCGTATCCCTTCTCCGCGTTGAAGAACTTCACGGTACCGATTGACACTTTCACTCCGTTTTCTCTGCGTCCCTTCCGAGAAGGGGTTCCCCCCCGACGGTAGCAACGTGGCCGGCCCGTTTGTACGGCCCGCTATGGGGTCTCTCGGCGGTGCATGCCACGCTGTGGCCTGATGGCTGTGCTCCTGGCCGACCTCGTCGCCACCTCCGAGCGAGTCGGCGCCACACCCGCCCGGTCCCGCAAGGTGGCCGCCCTCGCCGACCTGCTCCGCTCGCTGGCCCCCGACGAGGCGGTGCCGGCTGTCGCCATCCTGAGCGGGGAGCCGCGTCAGGGCCGGATCGGTATCGGCTGGGCGACCCTGGCGGCGGTGTCCGCCGACCCCGCGCCGGAGCCCACACTGACGATCGCCGACCTCGACCGGGCGCTGGACGGGTTGGCCACCCTGGGAGGACCGGGCTCGGCCGGCGCACGCTCCTCGGCTCTCGCCACGCTCTTCTCGAGGGCAACGGGGGCGGAGGCCGACTTCCTGCGCCGCCTCCTGGTGGGCGAGCTCCGCCAGGGCGCGCTGGAGGGGGTGATGGTCGACGCCGTCGCCCGCGCCGCCGGGATTCCGGCTGCGGCGGTACGGCGGGCGGCCATGCTGGCCGGCGACCTTCCCCAGGTCGCCGCCCTCGCCCTGGGTGGGGGCGAGGAGGCCCTGTCGCGGGTCGGACTCACGCTGCTGTGCCCGGTCCAGCCCATGCTGGCTGCGTCATCGCCCGACGTCGGCGCCGCCCTGGAGGAGACGGGCCCGGCGTCGGTCGAGTGGAAGCTCGACGGCGCCCGGATCCAGGTGCACCGTGAGGGCGACCGGGTCGGCATCTACACCCGGTCCCTGCGGGACGTGACCGACCGCCTGGGGGGGATCGCGGCCGTCGTCCGCACCCTCCCGTCCTCCCGCTTCATCCTCGACGGGGAGGCCATGGGCTGGGGGGAGGACGAGCGTCCCGACCGGTTCCAGGACACCATGAGCCGCTTCGGTCGCCACGCCTCGGGCGAGGGGCCGGCGGGTACGGCGGGGACGGCCCTGGGGGCCCGCTTCTTCGACTGCCTCCACCTCGACGGCGAGGACCTCCTCGACCGCCCGCTGCAAGAACGGGTCGCCGCCCTCGAGCAGGTCGCCGGCCCGTGGCGCGTGCCGTCGATCGTCACCGACGACCCGGCGGAGGCGTCGGCCTTCCTGGAGGGCGCGGTCGGCAGCGGTCACGAAGGGGTGATGATCAAGGCCGTCGACTCACCCTACGAAGCGGGCCGGCGTGGCGGGGCATGGCGGAAGGTCAAGCCGGTCCAGACCCTCGACCTGGTCGTGCTCGCCGCCGAGTGGGGCCACGGGCGCCGGCGAGGCTGGCTGTCGAACCTGCATCTCGGCGCCCAGAGCCCGGACGGTCCGGTGATGGTGGGCAAGACGTTCAAGGGACTGACCGACGAGCTGCTGGAGTGGCAGACGGCCGAGCTGCTGGCCCGAGAGGTGCGGCGGGAGGGGATCACCGTCTACGTCCGGCCCGAGCTGGTGGTCGAGATCGCCCTGGACGGGGTGTTGGCTTCGACGCGCTATCCCGGCGGGGTCGCGCTGCGCTTCGCCCGGGTGCGACGGTACCGGCCGGACAAGGGGCCGCTGGAGGCGGATTCAATCGCCACTGTGCGTGAATTCCTCGCGACTTGATGCGCGGTGGAAATCGTTTGTTCTCCCCCTCAGGTGGGAATCCCATCGATGCAACAACCCGCAACAGGAGACGATCAACGTGCTGGGATTCATCATCGGACTACTGGTCATCGGTCTCATCGCCGGCTTCCTCGCTCGGGCACTCGTTCCCGGTCGTGACCCCATGGGTATCGCTGGAACCATCCTGCTGGGCGTCGGCGGCTCCTTCCTCGGCGGATTTCTGGCCCGCCTGCTCTTCTCCAGCCAGGAGACGACCGCAGGCCTGATCGGCTCCGTCATCGGCGCCGTCATCCTGCTCCTGATCTACAACGCCGCCACCCGCCGTCGGGCGACGATCTGACGATTCAGGAGTACGACGGGGCGGACCACGCGTCCGCCCCAAGGTGTGAACGGGTCGCTCTCCTTCGAGGGGGCGGCCCGTTCGAGGTTTCGGAGAGGCTGCGGAGCGGCTGCGGGGTCTTCCCGAGCCCATCGGCCCGTACCATGAGCCCGTGCCGGCGGCCTCGACCGATCCGATGCAGCTGCTCGCCGACCTCGGTGCTGGCGTCGGGCGGGTGGCCGATGCCCTCTACCAGATCGACGCCGCCCCCGAGTTCGCCCTGGCCCGTGACCCGTCCCGGCTGCGGGGCCAGTCGGCGGTGTTGGCCAAAGAGGCGGCGACCAAGGCGACGGCCTGCTGGCAGGTGTATCCCCTGCTCAAGGACGTCGTCGACCGAGCCGAACAGGCCGCCGACCAGCGCGACCGGGCCGAGCTGGAACGGCTGCTGGGCCCCCGCGGGGTCACCCTGCCGGACGGGACCAAGACCAGCCCCGCCGCCCTCCTGGCGTCCCTCGAAACCGACGTCGGCAAGGCCCGGGCAGCAGCCGAGAAGCTGGCCCAGGCGTGGCGCGAGGTCCTCCCCCGGCTGGACAAGGCGAGCTCCACCCTGGCGGCGACGGCGGCCAAGGCTGCCGACCTGGGCCTCGACGAGCCGGAGCTGACCAAGGCCAAGGGGCTGGTGGAGCGCCTGAGCGCCCTCGCCGCCGCCGATCCGTTGACGGTCAACCCGGCGCCGGCGGAGGAGGCGGTGGAGCGGGCGCGGGCGCGGGTCGAGCAGCTGGGCCGCCAGCGGTCGACCTTGGCCACCGACCTGGACGCTGCCCGCGCCGAGCTCGACGTCCTGGCCCGGCTGATCGCCCAGGGACGGGAGGCGGTCCTCGCCACCAAGGAGCGGATCTCCGACCCCGAGGGCCTGGTGGAGCCCCTCGACCCGAGGGAGGTGGACGGCAGCGGTCCCGGCGGCACCAGCGGTCTGCGCCCCTGGCTGGCGCGGATCGAAAGCGAGGCGGCGGCCGGCTCGTGGGTGACGGCGGCCAACGGCCTGGCCGCCTGGCAGAAGGCAGCCGCCGATCTGCGGGCGCGGGCCGAGGCCGTGGTGGCGGCCAACTGGCGCCCGCTGTCGCAGCGGAACCAGCTCCGGGGGCTGCTCGAGTCCTACCGGGTAAAGGCGGCCGCCGTGGGAGTGGGGGAGGACCCGGAGCTGACCGCCCGGTACCGCGCCGCCCGCGACGCGCTCTATGTTCGGCCCATCAGCCTCGCCACCGCCGAACGCCTGGTGCAGGACTACGTGCGGTCCGTCAACCGGCCCGCCCCGTCCTCGACCCAACCCATGGACGCCCCGTGAGGGCCCGGTGCGCCGAGCCAGGCTGCCCGGGCACG
>JALZEC010000175.1 GCA_030862235.1 Actinomycetota bacterium
TGGTGCTCCGTCGACCCCCGGGAGGGGACGGCCCTGCTGGTAGCCGAGGGAGTGCTCAACGTCTCGTGCACCGGCGCCAGGCCAGTTGCCATCGTCAACTGCCTGAACTTCGGGAACCCGGAGCATCCCGAGGTGATGTGGCAGCTTTCGGAAGCAGTGGATGGCCTGGCGGCCGCGTGTCGAGCCTTCGCCATCCCAGTCGCTGGCGGCAACGTGAGCCTCTACAACGAGTCCGCCGGCCAGGACATCGACCCCACACCTGTCATCGGAGTGGTGGGTGTGATCGACGTCCTGGAACGGCGGCCTCCGGGAGTGCAGCTGGTCGAGGGCGGCCAGCTCCTCCTCTTGGGAGACCGGGACGGCCTGACCCTCGCCGGTTCGCGTTGGGCCGACGCCCGTCACGGACACCGGAGCGGACGCCTGGCTCGGCTCGATGCCGCACGCCACCTGGCCCTCTGCGATCTCGTTCGGGACCTCGTCGTCACCGACCTCCTGGCCGGCGTGCACGACGTGGCCGACGGCGGGTTGGGGCTCGCGCTGGCCGAGATGGCCGTGCGCTCAGGCATCGGTTTCGAGGTCGGCGGCGTGGCCGGTCACACCGAACTCTTCAGCGAAGGTCCATCCCGAGTCGTCGTCTGCGTAGGCCCGGACCAGCTGGCGGCGGTGACCAGCCGAGCGGAAGCGGCCCACGTCCCCTGCTCGCCGCTGGGCGTGGCGGGGGGGGACCGCCTCGTAGTCGACGGCCTCGTCGACGTCCCGCTCCGCCAGGCCAGCGCCGAGTGGAGGGACAGACTTCCGTCAGCCATGGCCGCCGCCCGCGCCCACTGATCCTCCCCGTTGTGTCCGAGTGGCTGTGGGAGAATGGATGCGTGCCTCCCCTCAGCGGGACGGCTGGGGGTAGCGAGAAGCCGAGGGAAGCCTGCGGGGTTTTCGGCGTCTACGCGCCCGGCCGTCCGGTCGCCCACCTGACCTACGCTGGCCTGTACGCCCTCCAGCACCGGGGCCAGGAGTCAGCCGGCATGGCGGTGAGCGACGGCGACACCATCACCGTGGTCAAGGACATGGGGCTGGTCACCCACGTCTTCGACGAGCGGACCCTGGTTCCCCTCCAGGGACACCTGGCCATGGGACACGTGCGGTACTCCACGACCGGCGCCAGCAGCTGGGGCAACGCCCAGCCGATCTACCGCTCCGGCCGGGGCGCCGGCTTCACCCTTGGTCACAACGGAAACCTGGTCAATACGAACGAGCTGGCCGGGCAGCTGGGGGTTCTGCCGGGCACCGCCGGCAGCGACAGCGACGTTGTCGCCGAGCTCATCCAGGACGAGCTCCGGGCCGACGGGTCCAGCTTCGAGCGGGCAGTGGCGGCCGTCCTCCCGCGGCTCAAGGGAGCCTTCTCCCTCGTCCTCATGGACGACGCCCACCTGGTGGGTGTCCGCGATCCCAACGGCTTCCGTCCCCTCTGCCTCGGTCGCCTCGAAGACGGGTGGGTCCTCGCCTCCGAGACCACTGCCCTCGACATCGTCGACGCCCATTTCGTGCGCGAGCTGGAACCGGGCGAGATGGTCGTCATCGACGAGGACGGCACGCGCTCGCTGCACCCGTTTCCACCTGAGCGCATCGATCCAAAGCTGTGCCTGTTCGAGTTCGTCTACTTCGCCCGCCTCGACAGCCGTCTGTATGGGCAGACGGTGCACACGGCCCGTCAGCGCATGGGCGAGTTGCTGGCGGAGCAGGCGCCCCTTCCGCCCGATCCCTCGCCCACGCCGAGGCCGGCCATGGTCATGCCCGTGCCCGACTCCGGCATCCCCGCAGCCGAGGGCTACTCCCGGGCCTCGGGCATCCCCTTCGGTCACGGCCTGGTGCGCAACCGGTACATCGGGCGGACGTTCATCATGCCCAACCAGGAGAACCGGGCCAAGAACGTCCGGATCAAGCTCAACCCCATCCGCGAGAACATCGCCGGCAAGCGCCTCGTCGTGGTCGAGGACTCGATCGTGCGGGGCACCACCATGCGGGCCCTGGTCGCCATGCTCCGGGAGTCGGGGGCCGCCGAGGTCCACCTCCGCATCTCCTCGCCGCCCTATCGGTGGCCGTGCTTCTTCGGCATGGACACCGGCACCCGCAGCCAGCTGCTGGCCGCCGACCTCACCGTTCCCGAGGTCCGCGACTACATCGGCTGCGACACGCTGGCCTACCTGGACCTGGACCGCCTCTTGACCGCGACCGGTGCTCGGAGTTCGGGGTTCTGCACGGCGTGCCTCACCGGCGAGTACCCCGTGGACGTCCCTGCAACGGCCGGCGCCGCCGCCTCCGCCGACGAGGTCCTCCCCGAGATCGATCTCGTCCATCCCTGCGGGTAGCGGCTCGACCGGGAGCCGCCGGTGCCGGACGGTCCTCAGGACGCCTGCGACGCGAGCACCCCAACCCGCACGGCGTGCAGCACGGCCTCGCCTCGCGAACGCTGGTGCAGCTTGGCCAGGATTTTGGCCACGTGACGTTTCACCGTATGGGGCGGTCCGTCGTCGTGGCACAGGAGCGCCATGTCGTCAAATGTCAACGTGACCGGCCTCGGCAGGGTTACGGCCTTCCTCGACGCCATTGGACGAATCAGGCGACCGTGAGCTGCCTACCTGTACAAGTCGGCCAATTCCTCGGTCAGTCCTTCAGGCAAGTTCGCCTGAGAGGCCAGGGTGGTGAGGAACTCCCCGTCATCCACGGCAGTGAGGGGGTCGAGGACCAAAGGCACGAGGGGTAGGGCCGCGACAGTGCTCATGGCGGCAAGGGGCGCTCCCGTCTCCTCACCGGCAAAGCTCAGGCGGTGCCGCACCTCCATGCCTGAGGGGACCACCTCGTCGAGGGCGAGGAACCACTGGGGTTCATCCGAGGCGAAGACGGCCATCGGGGCGGCGGCGGCCCGGAGACGTTCGGAACCTAGGGACCCTAGGGTGGCGGTGAGTCTCGCCATGGCCTCGGCCAGGGTGATCTGGGCCACGGCGGGGTCGGCGGAGGCCTGGTCGCTGTGGAACTCCCGCGCCTCGCCGCCGATGGTGATGCGCTCACCCTTGGCCCGGAGCCGGCCCATGATGCGGGGCATGCCCAGGCGGGCGACGCCGTTGACCATTACGAGGCGGACGTCGGCCTCGTTGGCCGACAACAGCTCCCGGTAGGGATCGCCGCGCCGGCCGTCGATGACCATCAGATCGGCTCGCTTGTTCGCCTCCAGCGAGCCCACTGCCGCCTCCCAGCCCAGGATCTGGGCGCCGCCGCAGGTGGCCATGGCCACGAGCTCTGTCTCGCTGAATACACCGCCGGCAGCCGCGCTGGCCAGGGCGGCGACCTTGAGCTCGCCGAGCAGGTTCTTGCTGCCCGTGGGCGACCAGTCTGAACCCAACCCGATGCGCACCCCGGCGGCCTTGGCCTCGGCTACGGCCGCCGTCTGGCCGTAGAGCAGCAGGTTGGAAAGAGGCGACCACACCATCGAGGCGCCATGCGCCGCCATGACTTCGAAGTCGGCCCGGGTAAGCGCCGCGCAGTGGATGCCGATGAGGTTCTCGTTGATGGCCCAGCGTCCCCGCGCCACCTCGAGCGCCAGGAAGTGGCGGCGGGCGGTCTCGTCCGTTCCCTCGGCCAGGTGCAGCAGCAGGCGCTTGCCCTGGTTCAAGCGAGCCAGGAACCTGGCCGCACTCTTGGCCTCGACGTCGGCGATGCGGGTCAGAGCTTCGGGAAGCGAGGGGTCGTCCGTGGCCTCGACGTTGCGGACCAAGCCACGGTAGAACCGTCGGCCCCCGGCGTTGGAGAACAGCTCGATCCCCTGCGAGGTGGTCACCCCCCCGGCGAGGGCCTTCGCTTCGACGTAGCGCACGACAGCCGGCAGCAGCCCGGGCGCGGTGCCGAGCACCCGCATGGGCCCGGTGATGAGCTGGCCGTATTCGGGAAGACGGCCCCAGGTGCCTCGGTTCGTGAAGCGCCGGGGCACGGCCCACAGCCGCAGGGCGTCATAGGCCAGGTGGTTGTGCAGCTCGATGAGTCCCGGGTAGATGGTGCCGGCGGTCTCGATGACCGCCACCGCCTCGAAACCCGCCGGCGCAGGGTCGGAGCGCTCGCGGACGTCGACGATGAGACCGCCTTCGAGGTAGGCGACGGCGTCGTCGAGGACACGACGGGCGGCGTCCATCGTCACCACCCGTCCCGCCAAGGCCGCCTTGGCCCCGTGGAGGGGGTCGATGGGGATCGGGGGGTCCGGCACGTGTGTTCCTTCCGCCGCGGCGTCCGGGCGCCGATGATAGGCATTGGGGCGAGCCCTGAAGCGGGCGAGCATCAGGAGGCGGCGCATGGCCCACGAGTTCTGCCCCGGCTACGTCGATGAGCCGTTCCGCTCCTTGTGCCGGGATTACCCCGAGGCCGAGGTCTACCCGGTGAAGGACTTCCGGGTGGAGTGGGGACCGATCTTCCACCGGGGTCGCCTCGACGGCAGCGCCCGGGTGCTCGTGCTGGGCCAGGATCCGGCGGCGCATGAGTCAATTGCCCGGCGCATCCTGGTGGGTGAGGCCGGCCAGCGCACCCAGGGGTTCCTGGCCAAGGTGGGCATCGAACGCAGCTACGTCATGGTCAACACCTTCCTCTACAGCGTCTACGGGCAAGGAGGGGGCAACCGGCACAAGGCGAACCCCGACATCGCCGCCTACCGGAACCTGTGGTTGGACGCTCTCCTCGTTGACACGTCCGTCCAGGCGGTCGTCACCATCGGCGGATTAGCTGCTCATGCTTTTGAGATGTGGCGGACCACTCCGGCGGCCGCCGGTGTGCAGGTGGCCCACGCGTCCATCACCCATCCCACCTATCCCGAGAGCGCATCGGCCTCCGGTCAGAAGACCAAGGCGGAAGCCATGGCCGAGATGCTGGCCAACTGGAACCGCGCCCTGCCCACCCTCCATGGAAGCGTCCAACCCGACACCCCCCGGCCCCTGGTCCTCTACGGCTCGAAGCTGGAGCCCGCAGACCTCGCCCCGATCCCGGAGGAGGATTTGCCCGCCGGAGCGCCCGCGTGGCAGCGGTCGCTCAAGGCCTGGGCCAGCCGAAAGGGTCCGGACGCGGACACGAAGCGGGCGACGATCCAGGTCGTCATCCCCACTGCCGCCCGAGTGTGGCGAGTTTGAGGGGACGTCCTGAAGAAGCTGTCACGCGCGGCCGGGCGAGAACATGCGAACGGCGGTCGGCGTTGCGGTGTCGACGAGGGCGTGTGCTCGTCCGGAGCTACACCCGCGCTTACAGGTCGTTGGTGATGATCTCGTTGGCCCGGCGGGCGATTTCGGCGCCGTAATCGGTCCAGACGCCTTCACCCCAGTAGCGGTAGCAGCTGGTCTCGGCCGTGAGCAGGTGGAACAACGTGTTGCGGTAGCGGTGATCGTCGGTGGGGACGGCCCGGGAGAGGACGCGCTCATGGAAGAGGGCGCTCGACCGCTCCATGGGCATCAGGAGGTGGTCGTAACCGCGCACCCAGGAGATGTCATTCGTCCAGCTCCCCCCGTCGACGTGAAAGCGCGTGTCCTCCGCCTGCAACTCGCTGATCAC
>JALZEC010000191.1 GCA_030862235.1 Actinomycetota bacterium
GCGCCGGGCCGGGGATGGGGCCCCGGCTTCCGGCGAGGAGGCGGGGTTGGGGCCCCGCCGGGAAAGGAGAGCATTGCCCAGCCAGCTCGTCCTCGTGCGGCACGGGGAGACCGAGTGGACGATCACCGGCCAGCACACCGGGCGGACAGACATCCCGTTGACCAGCAACGGCCGGGAGGAAGCACGCCGTGTCGGGTCCTTGCTCGTGGGACGGACCTTCGCGTGGGTGCTTTCGAGCCCGCTCACGCGGGCCCTGGAGACGTGCCGGCTGGCGGGCATGGGCGAGGCGGTGGAGACCACGGGCGACTTGATGGAGTGGGACTACGGGCAGTACGAAGGCCTCACGACGGCCGAGATCCGCAAAGGCAACCCCCGTTGGTCGTTGTGGCTGGACGGGGCGCCGGGCGGGGAGACTGCCAGCGACGTCGCCGTTCGGGTGGACACGGTGATCAAGGAAGCCCGGGAGCAGGACGGGGACGTGCTGGTGTTCGCTCACGGGCACGTGCTGCGGGTGCTGGCGGCTCGCTGGCTCGGCCTGAGCCCGAGCGAGGGCCGGCTCTTCGCCCTGCACCCGGCGGCGGTCTGCACCCTGGGCTATGAGCGGGAGACAGCGGTGCTCGTCCACTGGAACGTTTCCCTGCGGAAGGCTGGGTCCTGAAACAAGACCAGGAGGAACCGGAATGCAGCTCGGGATGATCGGCCTCGGCCGCATGGGGTCGAACCTCGTTCGGCGACTGATGGCTCGCGACCACGAGTGCGTGGTGTACGACGTGAACGAGGCGGCGGTGACCCAGCTGGAGGGGGAGGGAGCGGTCGGGTCGACCTCGCTGGACGACTTCGTGGGCAAGCTGTCCACGCCACGAGCGGCGTGGATCATGGTTCCCGCCGCGTTCGCGGGCACGACCGTCCAGCAGCTGGCTGAGGTGATGGAGGCGGGCGACACCATCATCGATGGCGGGAACACCTACTACCGGGAGGACATCGACCGAGCGGTGCAGCTCGCTCCCCTGGGGATCCACTACGTCGACATCGGTACCAGTGGCGGGGTGTTCGGACTCGAGCGGGGGTTCTGCCTCATGATCGGCGGGGAGCAGGAGGTCGTCGCTCGGCTCGACCCGATCTTCCGCGCTCTGGCTCCTGGGCTGGAAGGAGCGGCCCGGACCCAGGGGCGCGACGGCGAACCGGCGACCGAGGAGCTGGGGTACCTGCACTGTGGTCCCGCCGGGGCCGGGCACTTCGTCAAGATGGTTCACAACGGCATCGAGTACGGGATCATGGCCGCCTACGCCGAGGGGCTCGCCATCCTCAACAAGGCGAACATCGGCAAACAGGCCCACGTCAAGGACGCGGAGACCGCGCCCCTCTCGAACCCTGAGTACTACCAGTACGACATCGACACGACGGCGGTGACCGAGCTGTGGCGCAGGGGGAGCGTCGTGGCGTCCTGGCTGCTCGACCTCACCGCTTCCGCCTTGCTGCGCGACCCGACGCTGTCTGGCTTCTCCGGTCGCGTGTCCGACTCGGGAGAGGGGCGCTGGACAGCTATCGCTTCGATCGACGAGGGAGTCCCCGCCTACGTCCTGACTGCCGCACTGTACGAGCGGTTCAGTTCTCGGGGTGAGGGGGACTTTGCGGGAAAGGTGCTATCCGCCATGCGGAAACAGTTCGGCGGGCACGACGAGCGTAAGATGGCCTGACCGCAGAGCTCTGATTGCGTTGACCACACCCGGTACTGAGGAGAGGGCGGTCGTGGCCGACCAGTCCCTTGTCGAGACGCCGGAGTGGGAGGCGTTGGAGCGACACCGGGCCCAGATGGCCGGAGTGCACCTTCGCCAGTTGTTCGATCAGGATCCGGAGCGGGGCTCCACGTTCTGCGCCGAGGCGGGGGACCTTTTCCTGGACTACGCCAAGAACCGGGTGACGGCGGAGACCATCGACCTCCTCATCGCCCTCGCCGAGCGGGCCCGCCTGCGGGACCGGATCGAGGCGATGTTCGCCGGGGAGCGGATCAACGTCACCGAGAACCGGGCGGTGCTCCACGTGGCCCTTCGTGCCCAGGAGGACGTGTCGATCGTCGTCGACGGGGTGGACGTCGTCCCCGACGTCCACCGGGTGCTGAGGAAGATGGGCAGCTTCGCCCGTCGGGTTCGCTCTGGCGAGTGGACCGGCCACACCGGCCGACCGATCGCCAACGTCGTAAACATCGGCATCGGCGGGTCGGACCTGGGGCCGGCTATGGCCTACGACGCGCTCAAGGACTTCAGCGACCGCAGTCTGGTCCTTCGCTTCGTCTCGAACGTCGACGGCGCCGACATATGGGAGGCCCTCCGGGACCTCGATCCGGAGGCGACGCTGTTCGTCGTCTCGTCGAAGACGTTCACGACCATCGAGACGCTCACCAACGCCCGCACGGCCAAGGAGTGGCTGCTGGCGGCGCTGGGTGGCGACGAGGCGGCCGTCCGGCGCCACTTCGTCGCCGTCTCGACCAACGAGGCGAGGGTCCGGGAGTTCGGGATCGACCCCGCCAACATGTTCGAGTTCTGGGACTGGGTGGGGGGCAGGTACTCGTACGACTCGGCCATCGGCCTGTCCCTGATGATCGCCGTCGGCGAGGACCACTTCCGGGAGATGCTCGACGGGTTCGGCACTATCGACGAGCACTTCCGTACCGCCCCGTTCCACCGCAACCTGCCTGTCCTCCTCGGCCTGTTGGGCGTCTGGTACCGCAACTTCTTCGGGGCCGAGACCCACGCCGTGCTGCCCTACAACAACGAGCTCTCCCGCCTGCCGGCGTACCTCCAGCAGCTCGACATGGAGAGCAACGGCAAGTCGGTCGACCTGGACGGCAATGCCGTCTCCTGCGAGACGGGACCGATCATCTGGGGTACGCCGGGTACGAACGGCCAGCACGCCTACTACCAGCTGCTCCACCAGGGAACCGCCCTCGTTCCCTGCGACTTCATCGGCTTCTGCCGGCCGAACCACGTCGTCGGCAACCACCACGACCTGTTGATGGCCAACTTCTTCGCCCAGACGGAAGCCCTCGCCTTCGGGAGGACCCGCGACGAGGTCGAGCGCGAGGGGGTGCCGTCCTCCCAGTTGCCGCACCGGACCTTCGAGGGCAACCGGCCGACCAACACGATCCTCGCGCCCCAGTTGACGCCGAGGGTCCTGGGCCAGCTCGTCGCGCTCTACGAGCACAAGGTGTTCACCCAGGGGACCATCTGGCGCGTGAACTCCTTCGACCAGTGGGGCGTCGAGCTGGGCAAGGTGCTGACCAACCGGATCGTCCCCGAGCTGGAGAGCGACGCCGAACCCTCCCTCACCCACGACAGCTCGACCAACGCCCTCATCCGGCGATACCGCCGCCTCCGCTGAGGCTGGCGTAGGCCCGGCGGAGGGCGTGTCCGAGCTGCTCGGCCGGCCACGGCCACCGGTCGGCAGCGGCATCGAGCGCCTCCTCCTGGGGCACACCGGCCTCCCATAGCTCCTGGAGTATGCGAGCGACGGCGGCCACGTCCGCCCGCTGGCGTTCGATGAACTGCCGACCGACGACTGCGCCGTGACCGGGTACGACCAGCAGGTCGCCGTCAGCCGGCCACTCGACCAGCCGGGCGAGAGCTTCCGGCCACTCCAGAGGGAAGCTGTCCGGCCCGTAGGCGGGAGGCCCGGACTCCTCGACCAGGTCGCCGGCGAACAGGACGCCCACATCCGGTATCCACACGACGAGGTCGCCGTCGGTGTGGGCCGGACCCAGGTGCCGCAACTCGGCCACCCGATCGCCGAGGTCGAGGGTCACGTGGGCCGAGACCAGCCGGTCGGGCTCGACGACCGTCACGCCTTGGTACTCCGGGTCCGCGGGCGCGTCGTGCCTGCCTTCCCGGAGCGCGGCCGGGACCGACTGGTGCGCCCAGACTTCGGCACCGGGGAAGCGGGCGTTCCCGAAGGTGTGGTCGAAGTGGGCGTGGGTGTTCACGACCCACGCCGGCGAGCGGGGGTCGAGGGCCCGGAGGTCGCTGAGCAGCTCCTCGGCCTGAGCGGGGCTTGCCCGGGTGTCGACGACGAGGAGGCCGTCGCGTCCACGGACGGCGCCGACCGTGACGTCCCACGGCTGGTACCGGCGGCAGAAGACCCCGTCCCCCACCTCCTCCCAGGCCGTCATGGGAACGAAAGTAGGGCCGGTACGGTCACCCGGTGCTGTTCGGGGCGCAGATCCGCCAGAGCGGAGGGCTGCTGGCCGCGTTGCGCCGCGCCGAGGCGATGGGCGCCGAGGTGATGCAGGTCTTCGCCCAGAGCCCGCGGCAGTGGCGGTACCCAGAGGCGAACCCCGACCGTGCAGAAGCCTTCCGTGCGGTCTGGCCTGCCAGCCCCGTCGTGAAGCAGGTGTTCTGCCACGCCCCCTACCTGGTCAACCTGGCCACAGCCGATCCCGAGCTCCTCGCCAAGTCCAGGCGGTGCCTGGTCGACAACCTCCGCGGTGCCCGGGCCATGGGCGCCTTCGGGCTTGTTCTGCACCTCGGGAGCCACCTGGGGGCCGGCTTCGAGGCGCGTCTCGACGCGGTCGCCTCATCCGTGCTGGCCGCGCTGGACGGCGCGGAGACGGGGGAGGGTTGCCCCCTCCTCCTCGAGAACACCGCGGGCGCGGGAGGGACGATCGGGCGGACGTTCGAAGAGCTGGCCCAGGTCATCGAACGCACGGGTAGCGACCCCAGGGTGGGCGTCTGCCTCGACACCCAACACCTGTGGGCGTCGGGCGTCCGCTTCGATACGCCAGCCGCAGCCGACAAGGTGGTCCGCCGGCTCGAGCGGACCGTGGGGCTGGACCGGCTGGCCTGTCTTCACGTGAACGACTCCAAGGTCGGGCTCGGGGCCGGGCTGGATCGCCACGAGAACGTCGGGAGCGGGGCTATCGGCGAGGACGGCTTTCGGGCTCTCCTCGGTCATCCCCGTCTCCAGGGGCTACCAGCCGTCCTGGAGGTGCCGGGAACCGACAACCGGGGGCCGGACGCCGCCCAGCTGGCGACGGCTCGCCGGCTTCACGCCGAGGGGCTCAGCCTCAGAGATAGTCGCCGCGGTGGCACTCGCACTGGCAGCCCAGGCCCTCGAAGTTCTGGCTGAGGAAGTTGCCCCAGCCGTAGCGGCAGTTCTCGTGGTTGCCGTTCAGGCACGCGGCGCTGATCGGCTTCAACATGACGGCGGCCGTCCCCACTCCCGCCGCAGCCAAAGCGAGCATGGCCGACACGAGCAGGCGGCTCTTGCCCTTGCTCAGGCAATCCTTGTCCGGCTGGATGAGGCCGACTGCGGTCGGGTCCTTGGGCTTGGCACCGAACAGCGGTGGACCGCAGTCCACCCCCGAAGAGAACTCGAAGGGAAGGATCGACCAGCCCACAGCCAGCACGATGACCACGAGCACGACGAGGGGCAGTGTCTTTTGCGCCTTCGTCACGCCCAGCCTCTGTCCTTCACAGCTCCCCTCCCTGTCGCGCCCCTTCCGGCGGCGTCGAGGCGGATGGTAGGCGCCGCGATGTGTGTCGGGCACACTCAGCGGGCCGGGGACTCGGCTACCTCTGGAGTCGATCGAGGAGGGCTTCGGCGATCTGGGCGGCGTTGAGAGCGGCGCCCTTGCGCAGGTTGTCACCGGCGACGAACAGGGCGAGGCCGTTCTCGACGCCCGGGTCACGCCGTATCCGGCCGACGAGCGAGGGGTCGATGCCGGCGGCCTGAAGCGGCGTGGGCACCTCGGTCAAGGTGACGGCGCGAGCGCCGGCCAGGATCTCCCGCGCCCGTTCGGGGGGCAGCGGCCGTTCGAACTCCACGTTCAGGGAGAGCGAGTGGCCGGCGTAGACCGGAACCCGGACGCACGTGCAGGAGACGGCCAAGTGGGGGATACCGAGGATCTTCCTGCTCTCGTTGCGGAACTTGTGCTCTTCGTCCGTCTCGTCGTCCACCAGGTTCCCGGCAAGGGGCAGCACGTTGAAGGCGATCGGGGCGGCGAACTTCTCGGGTTTCGGGAACTCGACGGCCGAACCGGACTGAGCCAGCTCGGTCGCCCGGTCGACGGTCTTGCGCACCTGTTCGTCGAGCTCGGCGATCCCCTTGACGCCGGCACCGGACACCGACTGGTACGTGCTGGCGACGATCCGGCGGAGC
>JALZEC010000198.1 GCA_030862235.1 Actinomycetota bacterium
GGCGGTCTGCTCGTGCTGTCGGGTGATCGGGGCGCCGGTCCCGTACCGGACATGACGATCCTCAGGATCGGGTTCGAGCAGGTGGGGTAGGGGCTTCTGGGCCCGTCCCCTCGACGCCGCCGGGGCGAACGCCGGAGGGTTCCTCGGCACCCGCTCCAGGTCCCTGGTGCCTTGTCGGGGACGTGGAGTGGGCGGTGTTCACGTCGCGCTGCCTCCAAACGCGTCCTCGTTGTACGGCCGACCGGGTTGAGAAACCGGGTCGAGCGCGGGGGCGTGGAGTATGTCGGTCCGACATGACTGCTCGAGCGACTGCGGTGACTGCGAACCAAATGCTTTGATTGATCGTCGGACAGAGCCGCGCCCTTACTCGTCGGAGCCGGTGACGATCGCCTGGGCACGGCGAAATCGAATCTCGGCGCCGGCCGTCTCGCTCTGGAACATCAGGGCACCGGCGCTGAATCCGTCGTAGCCGTCCGGATCTTCTGCCTCGATCACCGGCTTGCCGTTTACGTAGCCAATGAGGTCGACCGACGAGCCCACCGCGCTGTTGCCACAGGACAGGCGAAGGTTCAGGTCTGCCGTCGGGACGGGCACATCCTCGTTCGTCTGGAGCACGGTGCCCGTCATGGGACCGTCCCGGCCCTCGCGCCGGACCAGCGCCACGCCGTTCTCCGAATTTGCGACCAGGGCGTAGCCTTCTCCCGCCCGGTTGTGCCAGCAGGCCACACCGAAGACGCTGTCTCCCGACACCGACGCCACTTCCGCCGACATTCCGACCGCGTAGGCGCGGCGAGCGAATGGGGCGAAACTCTGGGCGGCTGACTGTGCCCCGGTGCGACTTCGAATCCGGTAGGTCCCCTCATCGAGGTCCAGGACGTAATCCGGGGTCTCTCCCGTGACGAACGGCTCGATGCCCTTGGCGAAATCGGCCTCCATGAGGTCGTTGGTGAAGACGACATCGCTCAGGATGGCGAACAGGGCGATGGCCACGACGACACTGACGCCCGCGATGATCACAATCCGCCTTCGGCGAGATCCTCGGGAAGGGCCGGTTCCCGGCCGAGGGGGAGGCGGATAGGGCGGTAATGGAGCCGCTGTCGGAGGCGGAGGTGGAACGTCCGCCCAAGCGGCGTGCCCGATGGTTGGACCCACTGGTTGCTCCGGAGGAGTTACCGGGTGTGCCCACGTCGCCCGCCGGATATGACCAGGGGTTGGTTGGGTCGCAGAAGTCACGGGCGTAGGCCCCGCTTGCCGATGCGCCTTCCATCGCAACCACGCCCCGCGGTATGCGAACAGTTGTGCCGCCGAGGCGATCCAGACGGCGAGCAGCAGCAGGCCGATCGCGCTGTACGCAACACTGTTCTCGTCCTCGGGCGCGACGGCGGTGACGCCGATCACCAGGAGGGCATAGAGCAGTCCCCACGCCACCCAGCTCCACCGGCGGGCGCGAATCCCCGTGTAGAGCAGCCCAACGAACCCCAGCAAGGGGAACGCCCACAGCAGGTACATGGAGTGCCGGCGACGCCAGCTCCCGTCGCCCATGAGCTCCTCGGCGCTCTTCACGACTTGCCGGCGATCTGCACGTCTCGTCGAGCGCCCTATGGTGCCGCTCTCCACGGCGCCCGCCAGTCGGGCGCCTCCCACGGCTGCATGATGTAGACCGACTCCCAGGCGACCTTGTCGCCGCGAAACTCCAGGATGTTCACCGTCAGGTTCCACGGCCCGTCGTCGTAGCTAATCGAGTTCTCCGCAACCCAGAGATTGCCTTGGCCGCGGATGCGTCGGATCTGGAATGCCAGCTTGGCAGGGTACTGGCGCCTCCATTCGCGGAAGTTATCCACGCCCTCGAAGCGCTCGCCCGATTGTGGAAACTCCAGAACCGCGTCGTCGTGGTAGATCTCGTGAGCGATGTCCTGATCGGTGCCGCCATACTCCCAGTGGCGCTCAAGCGCCGCTCTCACTGCCGCTTCGTCCATGCTCACAGCTTGGCTGATCTTCCCAGCTGCGGCCTCAGCCTCGCGCCACGGGCAGCTTCCGGGGCCGGCCAGGCTGATGGCGGGGGGGCCGGTCGGCACTGTGAGCAGCTGGCGCGGGGGCAAACTCCGGGCATGTAATGCGTGTCGCTCGAATGTGGGGGGCAGGCGGAGATCCTTCGAGCGCAGGACGACCGGATGTCTGCGCGACCCGAACGTCGCTTCCTTCACGGTTGGGCGCGGATGACGACGGTCTGAGACAGTCGGTCATGGAGGCCCTGACGCAACGGGGCTCGGAGGGCGGGCGCGATGAGTACGCCACGTCCGAGGAGCGTAGGAACCGCGGCTACGAGCGAAGGTAGGCAAGCGTCCATTGGGTTGACGCCGCGGTCCTGGTACAGCTGCATGAGTGCGTCGTTGACCGCGTGCCGGTTCCCACCATGCCGTTGCCTGAGCGCCTCGATCTCCGGGGCGATGTCTTCCACTGCCGTCATGGCGTCGTGCTCGTTGGCTGCGCCTGACCGGCGGACTAGTAGCGACACAACGTCCGGTACGGCCGCGATCGCCCATCTCACGGTTACCTGGCCGATTGTCGGGACGTTGCCGGTCGCTTGATCCACAACGCGGATACCGAGAGCTCGCTGACCCAGCGTCTGCCCCGCCCGTCGCATGGTGGTCACCTGGTAGGCCCCACTCAGAGCGACCGCCGCGAGATCGGCGATCCACGGCGACCGCTCGCGGCGTCCCCATTGCCGGAGGAGGAAGGGAATGGAGACCACAAGAAGCGGCAGCGCGTCGATCGTCCCGGCGAGCCACCGTTCCCAGGGCGAAGCTGTAGTACCTCGATCCATCCTTGTCCCTCTGTTACTAGAAGGCATGACGTCACGCGCCATCTTCAGGGAAGCCGTTCGGTGTGCATGACGGGGCTCTACAGCAGTACGAGGCTCGTCAGACGTGATTCCTGATGATCCAGGCGTAGGAGTGGACGCCCGACGTCAGGATCAGCGCCGCGACGATGCCCGCCTTGTTGACTAGCGCGTCGGCCCGGGCCAGGTTGTACCAGAAGAAGATCGCCAACGGTAAGGCCGCCGGTGCATAGAGGTTCCAGTCGTTGTACACCCCCAAGTCGGCTCTCCAAGTGAAGACGTAGGCGATGAAGACGGCGACGGCAAGCGCCATGAAGATGTTGAACCGGGTGAGATCGACCCGTCTGTAGGCGAGCAGCGGAATCAGACAGAGCACTGGCGGGAAGAGAAGGAAGACCAGGCTGACGATCTGGCTGTGGTACTCCAGGCTCGGCGCCGCGAACCGCTGCAGCTTGCCCGCCTGCCCGAAGGCGTTGCTCGTGCGGATGACCTCGAAGGGCAGGCCGTGGTCGTGGAAGTAGAGGACCACCGCCGATGGGATGGCGAGGAGGATCACGGCCGCCAGCGCTACCGACAGCAGCTGTCTCCGGCGCAGGGCGACGAAGTACAGATAGGCCAGGCTCAGCAGCAGGAAGGCGGCTAGGAGATGGAAGGTGACGGCCACCGCCAGCACGCCGCTGGGCACGAGCAGGCTGATCCGATCCTCGAGGTAGAGATAACCCGTCACGAGGTACAGGAGGATCAGAGTAGTGACCAGCGTGTAATTCTCGACGTCGCCGAAGAAGAGCTGCATGAAGCCGGCAGACCCCACGCCGAGGACGAGAACGATCCATCGTTTCTCGTGCAGGGCCACCCAGGCAAAGGTGAGCAGCAGAACCACGAAGATGGCGCCCGCCAGCGACGAGAGGAACTGATACGAGTACTCGACGGTCCAGCCGAACGCCCGGTTCGTGTGATGCCAGAAGCGGGAGTGCAGATAGAGCTCGAAGATCTCGTCGTGGGAGACGGTCGCGCCCCTGACCGGTAGGTCGGCGTGGAACTTGACACTGAACGCCATGCCGTCTGGGTTGATGAACTGGTTTCGTAGGCCCAGGAACCAGGTGAAGCTGTACGTCGCTGCGATCAACGCCAGCAGCACCCTCGTTCTCGAGCTGACCCCGGCGACCCGAGCTAGGAGCCTGTCCACCGGCTCGGCGATTGAATCAGACGGCAGACGAAGGACGAAGACGACGAGCAGCGGGAGTAAGAAAGCAAACCACCCCAACGGCTTCAGCTGATCGAAGCCAAACAGCATGGCTGCCAAAGCCGGGAAGCGATCCCTCAGGGCATCAGGCAGGACAGCGGCGATCGCGTACAGCGTGGCCAGCAGCAGAACGAGGCTGCGGTAGACGGCAGCCTCCCGCTTCCTGCCATCGGTCGGCGTCCCCCCGACGTCGGCCACCCCCCGGACGCTATCGGCCCGAGTCCCGCTCGGACATAGGTCGGTCGAGCGGGCCATCTTGCCACTGGGGGAACCTAGGACGCGGCCGGACCCGTTCTGGAGTCGTGCGGCGGGGGCCTGACCCGCCTGACGACCCCGGTTCCCGCGGGAGTGCGCAGGTCCAGCGGACCTTGGCCCCTTAGGCGAGATTGTCCTCGGCGAGCACGATCTTCGCCAAGGTCCTCGGCGCCACCATGCAGTAGGACGTCCGCACCCACTCCTCGAGTTGCTGCCACCTGCCGTGGTCGGCTCCTTCGCCGATGTGTACCGACACCCAGCCGTGCCGACCCAGCCCGTAGCCCGTGGGCTCGGCAAGCGGGTCAGTCGCCACCACGGCGGTGGCCTCGTCTTTGGGAAGCTTGACGCTCACGCCCGAAGCGGTCTGATCGGTGAACACGAAGTTCTTTCCCCGCACCC
>JALZEC010000118.1 GCA_030862235.1 Actinomycetota bacterium
CGTTCTGCCTGGCGCCCGAGGCGCGTGGCCTGAGCCTCCAGGTCGGCCAACTGACGCTTGGTCGCGCGCCGGGCCTCGTCCCGGCGGCGGCGCTCCTCGCGGCGCTCCCGCTCCTCCTTCTCGTCCCGCTCGCGGCGGGCTTCCCACTCACGCCGCTCCTCGCCGTCGGTCGGCTTCGGGGCCGGGGGCCGGGCCTTCGCCGGCTTCGGCGCCGCAGGGGCGGGAGCGGCCGGTGCGTCCAAGCCGAAGCCGGCCAACTCGACATCACGTTCGAGCATCCCCGCCCGGATCTGCGTGGCCACGCCGGGGTCGACGATGGCGGCCCGGAGCGTCGCTGCCAGCCGTGAGCGGAGGTCGTCTGTGGGGGCATGTCCGGCCCCGGCGAGCGCTCGCTCGGCTGCGGCCACCACCGCTTCCGTCGCCTGCTTGGTCGAGCGCTCCGCCTCCCGCAGCAGTGTCCCGTCGCCGATCTCCATTGCCTCCCGGAGCTCACCCCCGGCGGCCAAGACGTTCTCCACCAGCTCCGGCTGTCCCTGGGCGACCTGGTTGAGCGCCCAGGCCGGCACGTTTGGGCGGCGGAGCCGGCGCACCTCGTCGGCCTGGGCGCGCTCGCCGGCGCCCCGGAGACGGCGGGCGAGGGCGTCGCGGGCGGCGGTGAACTCCTCGGGGGGCAGCCGGTAGAGCGCCCGACCATCCTTCGGCTCGCCGACGGTGCTCTCACCCATGGGAACGATCAGGGAAGGATCGGCAGGCCGTCCGGCCCCAGTGGCCAGCCCGGGTTGTGGGCCACCTCCCAGAGATGGCCGTCCCGATCGGCGAAGTACCCGTTGTAGCCACCCCAGTCCGTCGGGTGACCGGGCGTCCGCAACTCTCCGCCGGCGGCCACGGCGGCGGCGAGCGCCGCTTCCACCTCGTCCGGACTGTCGACGTTGATGGCCAGGGCGACACCGCGAAAGGGGGAGACCGGTCCGGGTGAGGCCGATGCCTCGACGGCCAGGTCGTCCTGCCCCCAGAGAGCGAGCACGGTGTTGGACAGCTTGAAGAAGCTGACGTCACCGGATATCGAGGCCGAGGACAGCGGCCAGCCCAGGGCCTGATAGAACGCGGTGGCGCGAGCGACATCGGCAACGCCGAGGGTCAGGAGGCTGACCCGGGCAGGAACGGTCATTCGACGATGGTAGGGGCAGACCGCAAGGAGGGAAGCGACGTGGAGGACGACTTGAAGGTCGTCGCCATTCCCCGCAAGGGAAGAGGGATCGTGGCGGGCCGTCGGTTCGCCGAGGGCGAGGTGATCGAACGGGCGCCCGTGCTCGTGATCTCCGCTGCAGACTGGCGGCTGGTGCAGGACACCGTCGTCTCCAAGTACTGCTTCTCCTGGGGACGGGAGCTCAAGGATGCGGCCCTCGCCCTGGGTCGCTGCTCCCTTTTCAACCACTCCTACAAGGCGAACGCCTACGCCCAGCCCTACGCCAAGGAGCGCGTGATGGAGTTCCTCGCCTTCCGGGACATCGACGAGGGGGAGGAGATCACCATCAACTACAACGGGGAGCCCGACGCCGCCGGGGCCGTGGGCTTCCGGGTGCACGATCCGTGACCTGGCCGGCGGCATGACCGCCGAACTCGCCGGGTAGGCCTGCAGCATGGCCTCGGAAACCAAGACCACGACGGACCACAACGAGATCATCCGTTGGGTAGAGGAACACGACGGACGCCCAGCCGCGGTCAAGGGGACCGGATCGGGGGATGACCCCGGTGTGCTGCGAATCGACTTTCCGGGGGGCGCGGGCGAGGACGAGTTGGAGCACATCAGCTGGCACGAATGGTTCAAGAAGTTCGAGGAAAGCAACCTCGCCCTCCTGTACCAAGAACAGAAGGCGAGTGGCGAGGACAGCACGTTCTTCAAGCTCGTGAACCGGTAGGTCCAGGGTGAGCGAACGTGCGCTGTGGCAGGCGGCAGGGGCGGTGACCGGCGTCGTGTCCGGTCTCGTCGTCCGCCGCGTACTCAACACCGGCTGGCGGCAGCTGGTGGGCGGGGAGCCGCCCGCCAATCCGGCGTCACCGCGCACGACCTGGTCGGAGGCCCTCATCTGGGCGGCGTCTTCGGGCGTGGCCATCGCCGTTGCCCGCCTCGTCGCACAGCGGGGTGCGGCGGAGGCGTGGAAGGCGACGACCGGCCACTACCCGGAAGGACTGGAGACGGTCGGGCCCTGAGGAGCCCGACCTGCGATCTACGTGACCTCGAAGGCCATGGGGACCGCCACGACCGGTTTCCCCGGCTCGGCCACGGTCACGGTCGCCGCCCAGGCCCCCGTCATTCCGAACTTGAGGTCGGCGTCGTACCGGCCGGCTGAGGCCTCCCTGGCGACGGTGCTGGCCCCGGGATGCTGCATCCCCGGCATGTCGGCACTGACGCACACCTTGGCCCCGCTGACGACCCTGCCCTCCTGCCGCACCGTGAGGCGGAACGTCGTGCCCTCCGACCGCGGCGGATCGGGACTCGACTCTGTGAGGAGGCTGTAGGTGGGATCCGGCTTGCCTTCGCCGCACGTTCTCTGATCGGCCGGCGCCGGGACCGATCGGGCGGCCGGGCGGGTCACCACCTCCATCGGCACCTGCACCGTGTCGGTGGCTGTTTGCACGAGCGCTGTCACGTCCCAACGCCCGTCGATGGAGAGGGCGCTCCCGGTAGCCTGCCAGTGGGAATCGGCGCCAGCGGTGAGCTCGAGGCTCGGGACGGCCAGGTCGGGACGGCCCTGAAGCCGGAACCGGAGCGACACCGCCTGGGCGGCAACCGGCTTCCCCGAGTCGTAGTCGGAGACCCTGAGGGCGAAGCGGTTGGGTCCGGCCGACCCGGGACTGACAACGAGGCGGATCCGCATGGAGGTGGCGTAGTCCTGGCCGGTCACCTCGACGTCCGCCGGGGGCGAGGACCGCGAGGCAGCGGCCACGGTCGCCGCCGGGGGGAGCCCGGCGAGCACGGCGGTGGCGCCCAGGACACCAGCGGCGACCGCCACCTCTCCTCGCACCACCCGACGCAGGCCGCGGGTCGAATGGGCGGCGGCCTCGGGCACGTGACGGAACCGGCTGAGCGCGCCGAGGAGGACGAGCGCCGCGAACAGCCCGAGCTTGACGAGCAGGGTGACCCCGAAGCGGGTGTCGAACAGCCAGGTCCAGGCGCCGACCTCGTCCAGGGCTCGAGCCACGCCCGAGAGGACGACGATGACAAGGGTGTAGCCGGCGACCGTGGAGAATCGGCGGGCCAGTCCCGGGTCCCGTCCGGGATCACCCCCTCGCACCGCCACCAGAAGCCAGACCAGACCCCCGATCCACACGCCGACGGACACGAGATGCAGCCACTGCACGCCCACGGTGAACCACCGGACGGACGACGCGTTGGCATGTCCCGCCCCGGCCCGGGCGAGCATGGCCGCCGCGGCCGCGAGACCGACCAGGGCCAGGGCCCGCCGGCTGCGGCGGACGTACGCCCAGCCCACTGCCACACCCGCCAGCCCGACGGCGAGCCCCTGGGTCCTCAATCTGTGGCCGGTCGGCGAGGAGAACAGTTCACCCAGGCCGGCCCGGGCGGCGGCCTGCTGGTCCAGGACGGTGAGCGCGACCCCGGTGGCCGCCGCTACCCATGCCGTCACGAGCAGCCGCCGGGAGATCGTCGCCGGCTTGACCAGAACCGTCGTTCCCACGGCCGCAGCCCCGAGCATCAGCACGACGCCGACGTAGAACAGCCAGCGTCCCATGACCGACAGAAGCGTCGGGGTCTGCTCCTCCACCTTGGTCGCAGCGCCGTCGAGGCCGACCGGGGCGACGGGGACGCCGACGCCGAAGGCGACCGAGCCGGTGGTCGTGTGCCCGTCCACGGCGGAGGTCATCCGCCAGCCGACCGTGTAGGTGCCCTTGACGAGGGGCTCGAGGGGGACTCGGAGCTGCGTCGGCTCACCCGGCACCGTTTCGGTCCTTCCCGCCTTGACCTCCCTGCCGGACGCATCGAGCACGCGCAGCTGGGAGAGCACGGCGTCCGGTGGCTCGTTGAAGATCAGGACCACCTGCGTGGGGGGCTCCTCGAGGCTGGCGCCGTCGGCTGGCGTCGAGGACGTCAGGAGCCCGTGGGCCTCTGCGGGTGCCGACCGCCACCCCATCGACAGGACGACGAGGACCGCCGCGGCCAGGGCGGCGGATCGCCGCCGCCTCAACGTCCCGGCAGACTCCTCGATCACGGATGCAGGGGCTGGCCCTGGGTTGTCACCGAGTCGCTTCCCGTGCCGGTCCCCTCGGCCCCGCCGGCTGGGCGGCGACGCTTGGCGGCGACCAGGGCCAGACCGGCCACGGCCAGGCTCAATACTGCGAAGGTGACCGCCACGACCGCAACCGTCCTCGCCCCCTCGACGCGGTCGTCGGCGGCCCGAAGCGCGGCTTCGAGGCGGGGGATCTGACGGTCGAGGCGCGTCGCCACCTCACCCGTAGACGGTTCCTTCGCCGGGAACTGGATTGCGCTCAGGTCCTCCACATCGTTGAACGTCGTGTCCGACGAGGTGAACGACTCGTCGACAGGTTGGCCCCGGACGCTTCCGGTCAACCGAACCACGTAGGTCCCGGGCCTGGTCGGCGTGAGCCAGGCGCGGTACTCACCGGGCGGGCCCGCTTCGAGGGGCAGGGTGATCGCCTCGGACCCCTTCTTGACCTCGACCCTGAGCGAGTCCCCCACGTCCGTGATCGGGCTGCCCGCGGCGTCGGTCACGATGACCTGCACGCTGTTCTTCAGGCCGGAATAGGCGGGCTCCTCACCCCAGCCCACGACGAAACGCAGCCCTCCACTCGTGCGCGGCTCGTGCGCCCCGGCGGTCGCGGCACTCACCGCGAGAACCACGACGGTCGTCAGGGGCAGCACCGCCAGCCGCCAGGTGACGGGTCTGTTCATCCGGCGCGTTCCTTTCGTGACGATGTCTGGCCGGCTGCTTGTTGTGAGGATCCTCGGCGCCCGTACCAAAGTACGTCGTGGGATTTGGTACGAGGTCGTGCGCGGCAGCCGGCCCTCAGTCTCACGGCTGGCGTCGCTATAGACACCATGCGAGTAGGGCCGACCGTAAGTAGACTGCAGTCTGCCGCGTTCGTCGGGGAAATCAGGAGCCGCAAGGATGAGAAGTGCGCGTCGTCGATTGGCCGTCGGGACCGTAGCCGCCGTGGCGGCTCTCGTGCCGGCAAGCCTCGTCTGGGCGTGTGTCGCGCCCGTATCGCTCACGACCGAGAACCCGAGGGTTCAGCCGGGCGGCGTCGTCAAGGTCATCGGGCGGGAGACTGCACCTGGCGCGCCCATCGAGATCCGCCTCAACAGCGTCAACGGGCCGATCCTCACGACGGTCACCGACCAGGCCGGCGGCATGTCGGCCAAGTGGGAGGCGGACGTGCCCATTCCCGCTGACCTTCCGTACGGGAAGTACGTCCTCTACGGAGTGCAGAACTACCGCAACATGAACGCGGTCGTCCCGAGGGCCACCATCTATGTCGGCACCGAGCCTGAGCCCGAACCCGCTCCTGAGGTTCGCCCTGCCTCGCTCGACGTCGGATCTGGCCCGAGCGGCGTGGCCCTGCTCCTGTTGGGGCTCGGCGTTGCCGCAGCAGGTCTCCTCATTGCCGGCGGCTTGAGCGTCCTGGCCGCCGGACGGCGTGCGAAGCCTGAGGCCCAGGCCGTCAAGGCGTCGTAGCCGACCCGTCTTCTTTCATCCGCCTCGCCGGCGGTCGACGGCGTGGACCTCGGCAAGAGACTCGTGGAACTCGTGGGAAAGGATGCGATGAAAATCCGCAAGGTGCGTGTAGTTGCCGTGGCGGCGGCGCTGGGAGGGATGGCTGCGACGTTCGCCGGTTCGGCTGTGGCCCAGCCCGGACCCACTCCTTCCACCTACAGGCAGGTGAGGTTCGTCGAGCAGGACGCGGACGTCCAGAAGCTGACCGCCCCCGCCCATATGACGAAGGACGCCACGGAGCCGGCCCGGGGCTTCACCAGCCCGACCTCGATGCTCGTTCACCCGGACAATCCGAGGATCGTGGTCGCGGCACTCGCCAACCTTCGGAGCCGGACGTGCTTCCTCGCCGTGTCGAGGGATGCTGGCCGTACCTGGCACTTCTCGAAGGAACCGCCCGCCGACAGTCGGTACCCGTACTGCACCAACAACAACGCTGGTGTTCCCAAGGCGATGATCGCCTGGGGCCGCGATAACACCCTGTACTACGGCCTGCAGGCCTACGGCGACGGCGAAGGGCCGAGGGAAGGCAGGTCGAGCATCATGCTGGCCCGCACTACGAACCTGGGTGACAGCTGGCAGTACGCGCTCGTCGACAACAACCGGGGCAAGACCGGGATCGCACCCTCGGACACCGGCGTGACGGGGATGGCCGTGGACACCTCCCGCGACCAAGATGTCGTCTATGTCGGGTTCAGCCAGAGCTTTCCCGATGCGCCAATGGATTCTCCCCTCCGGGAGCCGCACGTCATGGTGGCCACGTCCACCGACGGAGGCCGCACGTTCGCAACTCCGGTGGACCTCAACACGTTCCAGCGTCCGAACATCGAGATCGCCGGCAAGGCCTACCCGCTCTTGATGCGGACCAGTTTCGGCGCACCCTTCCTCATCGCTCGTGAGGGCATCGTCCTGGCCGTCACCGGACCTGCTCTCCCCTCCAACGACCAGCCGCCGCCGCCGCCGGAGGCGGGGTCCGGCCTCAGCCCGGGCAGCTGGTACGCCTATCCGATGCCGCAGATGATCGCCCGGTCGACCGACCAGGGGAAGACGTGGACGATCACCACCTTGGGAGACCCGATCCTGGCCGGCACGGGGAGCTTCACCGGGTTGGGCTGGACCCCGCACGGCGGCGACAGGGGGACGTTCGTGGCCGCGTACGCGGCGACCCCGGCCACCTCGCCGACCATCGCCCTCGCTGACATCGTGGTTCAGCGGTCGACCGACGGCGGACTCACCTGGACGGCGCCGCTGGCCATCGACGACGACCCGCCGGAGTTGCACGCCACCAGCTTCTACCCGCAGCTGAACGTGGCGCCGAACGGCCGGATCGACGTCGCCTGGCAGGACAACCGGGACACCAAGGCGACCGACTTCCACTTCGACGTCCGCTACACGTACTCCACCGACGGCGGGGCGACGTGGGCCAAGAACATCAAGGTCAACGACCGCCGCCTGAACTTCAACTACGGCATCAGCTTCAACTCGGACCTGCGGTACCCGGTGGGGGTCGCATCCACTGACGAGTACGTCATGATCGGCTGGGCGGACACCCGCCACGCCACCGACCTCACCCAAACCCAGGACGCCTACGCGACGGCGGTGCAGTTCGCGCCGCTGCCGGCGACGAGGAACACGACGGCGCCGATCATCGCTGCGATCTTCGGGGGTCTCCTCGTGGCCGGCCTCATCCTGCTCGTCGTGCTCCAGAGTCGCAAGCGGCGGGAAGGGCAGGCGGCACCGGCGCCCCCGTCGAAGGAGGCTGTCCGCACCTAGCGCGGGCGCTCGGCGCCCAGCAGGGCAGATCAGTCGGTGTTGGTCGGGGCCTTCCCTCGGGAGGGCCCCGACTCCTGTTCGAGCAGGTGTTTCAGGCGGGCGTAGTCGCCGCGCACCGACCGCTCCACCAGGAGGCGGAGGACTGGTCCGGCGATGCGGAAGAACCCGGAGGCGTCGCCCTCCACGATCGCGGTGACGGTGGCGTCGCGTTCTCCCCGCGGCGCCACGACCCGAGTCTCGGTGATGGGAAAGGGGCCCGCCGTGCTCGTGATCTTCACCCTCCGCCCCGGGTCGTGCTCCAGAACCTTGAAGCTCGACAGGATGTCCTTGCCCAGGAAGCGCGCCACCTGGTCGTAGGTGGATCCGACCCCGTGGGGTGGCGAGGACGTCCATTGGCACGATCGCATGCCTCGCTGCCAGCGCGGGTTGTTCTCGAAGTTCGACACGAAGCCGAAGAGGTCCGCGGCCGGAACGTCGATGTCCTTGGTGACGGTCACGGCCCTCATCCCCCGTCACCGCCCCGTCGGAGCTCCGCCATCCGTTCGCTCGCCTGGGCGTCTGGATAAGGCTGCGGGTCCCTGCCGACGATCACCGCCTCGAGCCGGTCGAGAAAACGGCTCCACCCGTCGTCGTGCAGGAGCCGGAGGTCTCCCGGAAGGTGTGAGTGGACGAGGCGGAGACGGGTCCCCTCCCCCCGCTTGCTCAGCTCGACCTCCACCCGGGAGCTGCCCGGCGGCACGCGCAGCGTGGGGTCGGTCCAGCCCCACGTGACGACGAGGCGGCGCGGCGGGTCGAGTTCCACGTACTCGCCCTCACAGAACTGTCCGGGCATGACCTCGAAGCGGAACCGGCCCCCTGGCCGCGGCTCGAGGTCGGCGGCCAGGCCGATCCAGCGGATGAGCTGGTGCGGGTCGACGAACATCTCGTAAACGACGTGGGGCGGTGCCGCCAGATCGAGCTCGTGCACCACGAGGCCGTCCTCGATCACCGGGGTGTCCTCGTCGACGGTCCCGTGGATTCGACGGCTGCCCGCAGGGCTTCGAGCCTGGTCCCCCAGAAATCGTCGAGGAACGCTTGAAGCTCCGCCAGCCGTTCGGCGCGGGCCCGGTACAGACGGCGCGTTCCGTCGACCCGGACGGTGACCAGCTCCGCCTCTCGCAGCACCTTCAGGTGCTGGGAGGCGGCCGGCTTCGACAGCCCGCACCGGTCCGCCAGGTCGGTCGACGACCGTTCTCCGTCCCACACCAGCTGGAGCATCTGCCGTCTCCCGGGGTGGGCCAACGCCCGGAGGGCCACCTCCGCGTCCAGGCCCTGTGTCATCTCTTGAAGCTATCGCTAAATTAAGTACAGACGCAACAAGCAGCCGCCGACACGGCTACATGAGGCCCCCGCCAGGAAGGTCTCCCTTCGCCATCCGTAACAACGGCAGCTTTGAACTGGACTCAGCAGAAGAATGGGTATGCCGCACTTCCGGTGGTCACGGGTCCTACCATCCTGGACCTGTGGCAGACGAGGCCGACCTGCTGACCCGGCTGAGGGCTGGAGACGAGGGCGCGTTCGTGGCGCTCGTCGACCGCTACCACGCCTCGATGGTGCGCCTGGCGTCCACCTTCGTGCCGAACCGCGCCGTTGCCGAGGAGGTCGTGCAGGACACCTGGCTGGGGATGCTCCGGGGCCTCGACACGTTCGAGGGTCGCGCGTCGCTGCGTACGTGGCTCTTCCGGATCCTGATCAACCGAGCCCGCAGCACGGGCGTGAAGGAGCACCGCTCTGTTCCCGTGCATTGGGACGAGCCCGCCGTCGACCCCAGCCGATTCGGGCCGAACGGCACGTGGAGTGATCCCCCAGTGCCATGGACCGACGAGGTGGATGACCGGCTTGCCGCCGCCGGCTCCATCGAGTTCGTCCGGCGCCTGATCGATGATCTGCCTGCCCCACAGCGCCAGGTCATCACCCTGCGGGACATGGAAGGGCTCTCTTCCCAGGAGGTCTGCCAGCTCCTGGAGATCTCCGAAGGCAACCAGCGCGTGTTGCTCCATCGGGCCCGCTCCCGGGTTCGCGGCATGCTGAGCGAAGAGATCGGGAAGGGCTGAGCCGTGCTGTTCCGTCGCCGCCAGATCGTGTGCAAGCAGGCCGTCGAGCTCGTCACCGACTACCTCGAGGGGACGCTCTCCGGCCGCGACCGGACCCGCTTCGAGGCTCACCTGCGGGACTGCCCCCACTGCACGGAGTACCTCGAGCAGATCCGACGGACGATCGCCGCCGTCGGCCGGGTCGAGCCGGAAGCGCTCGAACCCGAGGCCAGAGACGAGCTGGTCGCTCTCTACCGCCGCTGGCAAGCCGGCTGAGCCCGCGCGCGACCCAGGGCCTCTATTGCGGCGGTTCCCACGGGGAGGCCAGCTGGAAGTAGTTGCCGTCGGGGTCGGCAAACGTGCACATGAGCATCCCGGCCCCGCCGGGTTCGTACGGTTCGGCGATCACGTCCGCCCCGAGTCCCTTTATCCGCTCGAACTCCGCCCGCACGTCGGGCGTCTCGAAGTTGAGCATGATTCGGGGCGGCTCCTTGCTCTTCCCCTTGACCTCACTGTGGGGGCCGATGGCGATGCTGCCGTTGCCGACCTGCCAGCCGAACCAGCCGTTGGCTGAGTCGCTCCAGTCGGGATTGGGCTGTCCCAAGACCTGAGAGTAGAAGTCAGCCAACCGCTTCGAGTCCTCCGACCCCAGCATCACGTTGTTCAGGTTGAGAGCCATGACGATCTCCTTCCGCTGCACGCCAACTCCCACGACCCTAGGACGGTGGCGTCTCGGTCTGGTGAAGTGGTGGTCAACGGATCAAATTGACCGCCCCTACGTTCCGCAACTTGGTCCCTGCCGAGGGACGTGCTGGAGTGACGGTCATGGCAAGCGTGCTGAGGGAGATCGTCGTCGACTGCGAGGACCCGCGGCGGACCGCGCAGTTCTGGGCCGAGGTGCTGGGTTGGCCCGTCGCCGAGTCTGAGGAGGGCTACTTCTGGCTGTCGTCAACCGGTGAAGCGTGGGCTCCGCCGCCAATCCTTGTCTTCGTCGCCGTGCCCGAGCCGAAGACGGTCAAGAACCGCCTCCACCTCGACCTGAACCCCTCCGGGTGCGATCAAGCCGACGAGTTGGCTCGGCTGCTCTCGCTGGGAGCCAAGCGGATCTCGGTGGGGGAGGCCGACGTTCCCTGGGTCGTGCTGGCCGACCCGGAAGGAAACGAGTTCTGCCTCCTCGCCCGACGGGTCGACGCACGCTGACCGGTGTATAGACGCGCCTCGTGGGCGCCCGAGGACGCCCACGAGGTGACTGCCTGGTGTCGCGGTTAGCTCTTGTCGATGCGGTCCCGGAGGTTCCCTGCCTGCTCCTCGAGGCTCTGCTCGCTGTCCCCCTCGTTGGGGTTGACCTTCTTCCAGTTCTCCATCTCGGAGCCACCGGGGCTCATGCCGCCCTGGGTGAAGTTCGGGCCGCCCTCGCCGCCGACCCATTCGTGGCTCTCGGAAACAGTTCCCTCCGACCGAGGGGCTTCTTTGTCAGTCATCCTTGCCTCTCCAACCTCTCATTCCGGGTTTTCGTCGGCCTACCCGTCATCCCCTGAGAGGAAACGGCCGGAACGGACGAAGGGATTGCATCAGCGACTGCCGAGCGTCACCTGAGCGCTCAAACGCTGACGCCCTCGGGCCCAGCTGACCTCGATGGTGTCGCCCGGATCATGGGCCCGAACAAAACGTCCGACGTCGTCCGGCGAAGAGACAGACGTTCCGTCGACCGAAAGGATGACGTCGCCGGGGCGTAGCCCGGCCCTGTCCGCTGGTGTCCCCGATTCGACCGACGTCACGTAGGCGCCGCTCGTCGTCGACAGGCCGAGCGAGGAGGCGGTGGCGGCGTCGACGGATTGGCTGGTGATGCCGAGGAAGGCCCGGCTCGAGGACCGGCTGCTGTTGTTCCCCGACCGCAGGTCTTCGACGACGGGCTTGGCCCGGTCGATGGCGATGGCGAACCCGATGTTCTGGGCATCACCGGCGACGGCAGTGTTGATCCCCACCACTTGCCCGGCGGCGTTGACGAGGGGTCCCCCGG